>JAFAIY010000060.1 GCA_019236485.1 Comamonas sp.
GCGGTGTTCACGCCCATGGATTCGGCCATGATCTGCCCGCCCTTGAGCGAGCGTATGGCGCGGCCCTCGCGCGAATCGAGCAGATTGTGCAGCAGCCACATGGCCAGCAGCATCACGGCCCAGATCACCACGCCTATGGTGCGCGACGAAGACAGGTCCAGGCCCGCGATCTTGATGGCCGGAATCCCGGTCAGCCCGGTCTGGCCGCCCAGGAACTCCATATTGCCGAACAGGTAGTACAGGCTCAGGCCCCAGGCGATGGTGCACAGCGGCAGATAGTGGCCCTGCAGCTTCACAGTCACCGAACCCAGCACCCAGGCCACGGCAAAAGTGATGACAAAGCCCAGCAGCAGGCCCAGCCAGGGCAGGGCCTGGGTTCCCAGCAGCCCGCCCAGCGCGCTGGCGGCCAGGGGCGAGGTGCAGACCCAGGCCGTGGCATAGGCGCCAACGCCCACGAAAGCGGCCTGGCCAAACGAGGTCATGCCGCCCACCCCGGTCAGCATCACCAGCCCCAGAGCCACCATGGAATAGAGGCCGATGTAGCACAGCACCACCACCGTGAAGTCGGGCAGAAAGTTCCAGATCGCAGCCAGCAATGCCAGCGCGATCACCGTCAGCAGGCGTGCGCTGACCAGGCCCTGGCGCGCCGGCTGCGCCGCCGCCAGGGATGCGGGCCGAGAAGACACGGGCGAACTCATTCTTCTTCCTCCACATGGTGGCTGTTACGCGAGCGCCACCACAACACCGGGATGATCAGGGTAAAGACCAGCACCTCTTTGTAAGCACTGGCCCAGAACGAGGAAAACGCCTCGAGCAATCCCACCAGGACGGCTCCCGCCAGCGCCAGCGGATAGCTGGCCAGTCCACCCACGATAGCCGCCACAAAGCCTTTGAGGCCGATCAGAAAGCCGGTGTCGTAGTAGACGGTGGTGATGGGCGCAATCAGCAGGCCCGAGATGGCGCCGATCAGGGCCGCGAGCGCAAAGCTCACGTCGCCGGCCAGCCCCGTGGGAATACCCATGAGGCGCGCGCCCACGCGATTGATGGCCGTGGCGCGCAAGGCCTTGCCCACCATGGAGCGGCCAAAGAAGGCAAACAGCGCGAACACCAGCAGGATGGCCACGCCCACCACGACCAGGGCCTGGCCGGAAACCGGAATCTCGCCCAGCTGGAACGAGGCCTCCGAGAATGCCGGCGTGCGCGAGCCTTCGGCACCGAAGAAAACCAGACCCAGCCCTACCAGCACGCCGTGCATTGCTACGGAAACAATGAGCAAGCTGAGCACCGTGGCATTGGCCAGCGGCCTGTAGATCAAACGATACATCAGCGGTCCCAGGGGCGTGATGATGGCCAGCGTGGTCACGGCCTGCAGCAGCAGCGACGAGGGGCGCAGGCCATAGGCCAGAACAAAGGCCAGGCCAGGCGCCGCGACGGTCCAGAACAGCGAGGCCTGCCAGCTGACCTCGCGCCCCGAGCGATAGCGGATCACGTCCAGCACCAGCACGAGGGCCGCAACGGCCAGCAGCAACCACAGCGTGGAAGGCACACGGCCGGTCTGCATCATGGCCAGGGTCAGGGCCCCGAAGGAAACAAACTCCCCCTGCGGAATGAAGATGACGCGGGTAACGGAAAAAACGAGCACCAAAGCCACCGCCAGCAGCCCGTAGATGGCGCCGTTGACAATGCCGTCCTGCCCTAGCAGCAAGGCGATCTGCAGATCCATGATTGAGACTTTCGCTAAAGCCGCCCGCGCCCCGCCCGGCCCGTGGGCACCACGGCCCCAGGCGGAAGGAAGGCGCTATGGGCGTGACGGGCTCAGGGCTGGTATTTCCAGGTGCCGTTTTCAATCTTGACCATCACCACGCCGTTCTGGATGCCCAGGTGGTCCGTGGGCGACATGGTGAACACGCCATGCGCGCCGGCCACGCCCTTGGACTTCTCCAGTGCCTCGCGCAATGCCGCACGGAACTCGGCCGTGCCGGGCTGGCCCTTCTTCAGCGCCTCGGGCACGGCGGCCTCCAGCACGCGGCCCGCATCCCAGGTGTGACCGCCGAAGGTGGCGGCGCTGCCCTTGCCGTACTTGGCCTCATAGGAGTCCACATAGGCCACGGCCGTCTTCTTCACGGGATGGGCGTCGGACAGCTGATGCGCCACCAGCACCGGGCCCGCGGGCAGCAGCGTGCCCTCCACATCCTTGCCGCCCACGCGCAGGAAGTCGGCATTGGCCACGCCGTGCGTCTGGTAGTAGCGGCCCTTGTAGCCGCGCTCCTTGAGGGTCTTCTCCGGCAGGGCCGCGGGCGTGCCCGAGCCCGCCACCAGCACGGCATCGGGCTTGGCGCCCATGATCTTCAGCGCCTGGCCCGTTACCGAGGTATCGGTGCGCGAGAAAGCCTCGGTGGCCACCAGCTTGATGCCCTTGGCCTCGGCGGCCTTCTTGAATTCCTGCAGCCAGCCTTCGCCGTAGGCATCGTTGAAGCCTATGAAGCCCACGGTCTTGACTCCGCTCTTGGCCATGTGCTCGGCGATGGCGCCGGCCATCATGCTGTCGTTCTGCGGCACCTTGAAGACCCACTTCTTCTTGTCGTCCATGGGTTCGATGATCTTGGCCGAGGCGCCCAGCGTGATCATGGGCGTCTTGTTCTCGGACACCACATCGATCATGGCCAGCGAATTGGGCGTGGTGCTGGAGCCGATGATGATGTCGGCCTTGTTTTCGCTGATCAGCTTGCGGGTGTTGGAGACGGCGGCGGTGGTGTCGGAGGCGTCGTCCAGGATCACATAGTTGACCTTCTGGCCGCCCATGGTCTGGGGCATCAGGGCCACGGTGTTCTTTTCGGGAATGCCCAGCGAGGCGGCCGGGCCCGTCGCCGAAACCACGACCCCCACGGTGATGTCCGCCATGGCGGTACCCCAGACGGCGGCCAGAGCCGCGGCCACCAGACCCAGTTTTGCGAAGCGCTTCATGCTTGTCTCCTATTGAAGTTTTCCTGCACCGAAATCACAACCGCCACACCAGTGGACGGCGGCCTGTCCGCAAGAGGATGGCCGCTCTGTTTTCCGCTGGTCGCATTTGGCGCCGTAGAGCGCACAATTTATCTTGGTAACTAGTTTTTGACCAGCCCTTTTTCAGCCTTGGCGATCGGGGTTTTTACGGCCCCGATGCCACCCATGAACAGGTCCGCCACCACGGGCGCCATGTCCTCATGATCGAGGGCTCCGCCGGAGCGCAGCCAGGTGAACATCCAGTTCATCATGCCAAACAGCAGCATGGTCAAGGCCTTGGAAAGCCCGGCCTGGTCAAGGTCGGGGCGAATCTGTATCAAAGCCTCGCTGAAGCCCGCGACCAGGGCGCGTTCCTTGTCCAACACCCTTTGCCTGTCGTCGGCCTGCAGATGGCGCACGCTTTCCGTCAGCACGCGGTGCGCGCTGGTCGCCTGTGCATATTCGCGCACAAAGCGCTGGATCAAGCCGCGCAGGCGCTGCTCGGCCGACAGCTGGGACTCGGACCGCACTTCGCTCTCGAGTGCCTGGAGACGCGTGAGATGCGCATCGCAGATCTCCAGCAGCAGCGCATATTTGTCGCGGAAATAGTGATAGATGGCGGGCTTGGACAGGCCGCAGGCCTGGGCCACCTCGTTCATGCTAGTCGCGGCATAGCCCTGGCTGGCAAACAGCGCTGCCGCCTGCTGCAGGATTTGCTCACGCTGCTCGTCATAGCCGGCTGCACGCCCTCTAGCCATGCTCCCGCCCCCGAACGGCATCCGCCTGTTGAATACTCATATCCGCTTGCCGTGCTTTCGATTCATGTGGTTAACGCTCATCAAACGATAGCGTAACCGAAGCGCTGACGGGGCGGCACTGGCAGGTCAGCACAAAGCCCTGCGCGACCTCGGCGGCGTTGAGTGCGAAATTGCGCTCCATGCGCACCTCGCCGTCCAGGCATTTGGCGCGGCAGGTTCCGCACACGCCCGAGGTGCAGGAGAACGGCACTTCCAGCCCCGCGGCCTCCGCGGCCTGCAGCAGGCTGTCGTGCAGTGCCTGGAACGGAAAGCTGCGCTTCAAGCCGTCGCGGATCAAGGTGATCTGCGCCGCCTGTGCATCGTGGGAGCGCTGCTGCACCAGCACCGCAGAGGCGGCAGGCAGCACCCCGAAGCGCTCGATATGGATATGCTGGGCCGCGAGCCCTGCGGCCTGCAGCGCGGCTTCGGCCTCGTCGTTCATCTGGTAGGGGCCGCAGACAAAGGCTTCGTCGATCTCGGCGACCGGCACCACCGTGGCCAGAAACTCCGCGATCTTGGCGCGGTTCATCAGGCCCGTATTGAGCGGCGCATCGGTGTCTTCGGCCGAGAACACATGGTGCAGCACCAGACGCGTCAGATAGCGGTTCTTGAGGTCTTCGAGCTCCTCCTTGAACATGCTCGACTGCAGGCTGCGATTGCCGTAGATCAGCGTGAAGCGGCTGCCTGGCTCGCGCGCCAGCACGGACTTCATGATAGACAGAATCGGCGTGATGCCGCTGCCTCCGGCGATGCCGAGATAGTGGCGCCTGGCCCCGGCCTCTATGGGCACGAAAAACCGGCCCTGTGGCGGCATGACCTGGATCTGGTCGCCGGCCTTGAGGCTGGCGTTGACCCAGTTGGAGAACAGCCCCCCGGCCACGCGGCGCACGCCCACGCGCAGCTCGTCGTCGTCCACGCCCGCGCAGATCGAGTACGAGCGGCGCAGGTCCTGGCCGTCGATCTCGGCGCGCAGGGTCAGGTACTGGCCCTGGATGAACGTGAAGCGCTCGCGCAGTTCCGCGGGCACCTCAAAGCACACAATCGCCGCCTCGGCCGTATCGGGCCGCACGGAGCGCACCGTCAAGGGGTAAAACAAGGTACTCATGGGCGTCTTTCGCTGACCTAGATCGGTTTGAAGTATTCGAAAGGCTCGTGGCAGCTCACGCAGCGGTACAGGGCCTTGCAGGCCGTAGAGCCATAGGCCGACAGCCGCTCGGTCTGCGCGCTGCCGCAGCGCGGGCAGGGCACGGCTTCATCGGTACGCGGCCGGTACTGCGCACGCGGCACAAAGCGCAGGGTCACGGGCTCGTGCGGCCGCACGGCACCGGGTGGCGCGATGCCGTAGGCGCGC
>JAFAIY010000090.1 GCA_019236485.1 Comamonas sp.
AAACCCTGCCCTCGCAGCAGGGCCAGATGAGCTTTGCGGCCGTCGAGGCCCAGGCCCAGCAGGCGCTGGCCCGCGTAGGCCTGACGCGCGACGATGCGCACTCCAGCCTGGTGGTGCAGATCGGCGCAGTGGCCCGCTATGCGCGCGACTATGCGAGCTGGCCCTATTACGACCCCTGGGGCCCGCGCTGGGGCTGGGGCATGAGCTACGGCCGCGGCCGCGGCTGGGGTTGGGGCTTTGGCGGCAGCATGATGATGGACGGCCCGCCGCTCGAGTACTACCGCGCCGTGAGCCTGGTGATGCGCGACCTCAAGACCCAGCAGATCGTCTACGAGACCTCGGCCCAGCGCCAGGACGTCTGGACCGATGACCCGGCCATCTTCGGCATTCTGTTCGACGCGGCGCTGACCGGCTTCCCGCGACCGCCGCAGGGCGCGCGTACCGTGCGCACCGTGATCCAGCCGCCCCAGAGCGCCGCGAACAGCACACCCGCGGCGCCTGCCGCAGCCCCGGTGCCGGCTCCCGCCAGCCCCGCGCGCTGAGCGCAGCGGCCACACGTTTTTGCAATCTTCCACACTTGCCTGCGGCGGCCCGATGTCGGCGCATGCTAACGTGCAGACCTTGAGGATATGCGGCTCTGCCGCTCACCACGGAAAGGAATACAGCATGAAGCGATTTGCGCTCTCTGCGCTGGTCTGCGCCACCCTGGCCGCCAGCGCCTTCAGCGTCCAGGCCAATGGCCTCGGCGATGCCTTGCGCGGCCAGCTGGGCGGCGCCGCGGACAGCGGCTCCGGCGCCTCGGGCCTGGGCGGCATGCTGGGCGGCGGCTCGGGTGCGGCCTCGGCGCTGGGCCTGGGCGGGCTCGCAGGCTCGGGCACGGCCAGCAATGCGGCCGGCGTCATCACCTACTGCATGAAGAACAACTACCTGAACGCCGACAAGGCCAGCCAGGTCAAGAACCAGCTGCTGGGCAAGCTGGGCCTGGGCCAGAAGGAAGAGCCCAAGGACCAGGGCTATAAGGACGGCCTGATGGGCATGGTCAAGGGCAGCAACGGCCAGAGCTTCAGCCTCGACAAGGTCAAGAGCAACCTCAAGGAAAAAGCCTGCGATTTCGTGCTCGACAACGCCAAGTCGCTGATCTGAGCGCGGCGCGCTGCGCACCAGGCCGATGCACCGCAAGGGCATCGGCTTTTTTGCGCCCGGCCGCTGCCCCGGCAGAAGCAGCGCCGCCGCCCGGGGGACGCTTATTGCACGACAATGGACCGGTTCGCATACCAGAGCCACAGAGTCAGCACCATCGCCATGCATGTCACGCGCATCATCGCCATCCGCCACGGAGAAACCACCTGGAACGTGGACGGCCGCATCCAGGGCCATCTGGACGTTCCGCTCAACGACACCGGCCTGTGGCAGGCCGAGCAGGCGGCCCGGGCCCTGGTCCACGAGCCCATTGCCGCCATCTACAGCAGCGATCTGCAGCGCGCCTATGCCACGGCCCAGGCCCTGGCCCGCACGGCCCAGGCCGAGCTGCATGCCGAGCCCGGGCTGCGCGAGCGCTGCTTCGGCCAGTTCCAGGGCCATACCTTCAAGGAGGTAGAGCTCAGCCACCCCGAGGCCGCGCAGCGCTGGCGCAAGCGCGACCCCGAATACGTGCTGCCCGGCGGCGGCGAATCGCTGGCCATGCTGCGCGCGCGCATTGCGCGCACCGTGGACCGCATCGCCAGCCGCCACGAGGGCCAGCAGATTGTGCTCGTGGCCCACGGCGGCGTGATGGACACCTTGTACCGCCTGGCCACCCGCCAGGACCTGCAGGCGCCGCGCACCTGGGAGCTGACGAATGCGGCCATCAACCGCCTGCTGTGGACGCCCGAGGGCCTGTCTCTGGTAGGCTGGGCCGATACCGCACATCTTTCCCCGGACAGCCGCGATGAAATCCATTCCTGAGTCCTTGCGGGCCCTGGTCGGCCAGGCCGCCCGGCGCATCGACACCCCGGCCCTGGTCATAGACCTCGATGCCATGGAGCGCAATATCGAGCGCATGGCCCGCTTTGCCCAGCAGCACGGCGTGCTGTGGCGCCCGCATGCCAAGCTGCACAAGAGCGCGCATATCGCGCTGCTGCTGGAGCAGGCCGGCGCCTGCGGCCACTGCGTGCAGAAGGTCGCCGAGGCCGAGGCCCTGGCCGAGGGCGGGGTGAACAATCTCTTCATCAGCAACGAAATTGTCTCGCCCGCCAAGCTCGAGCGCGTGGCCAGGCTGGCCAAGGCCCTGCATGGGCGCGGCGGCCGCCTGGCGATTGCCGTCGACAGCGAGCAAGGCATAGCGCGCCTGGCCCAGGCCCTGCAGGATGTGCATGCCAACCGCGGCGCCATCGACGTGCTGGTGGAGATCAACGTGGGCCAGAACCGCTGCGGCGTGGAGCCCGGCACGGCCGCGGTGGAGCTGGCGCGCGCCATCCAGGCCCAGCCCCGGCTGCACTTTGCAGGCCTGCAGGCCTATCACGGCGGCGCCCAGCATCTGCGCAAGGCCAGCGAGCGCCGCGAGGCCATTGCCCAGGTGCTCAAGCTAGTCAACCGCACGCGCCATGAGTTCGATGTCGCGGGCATCGCCCTGCCGCTGATCACGGGCGCCGGCACCGGCACCATGGTCAACGAGGCCGCGAGCGGCGTGTACGGAGAGATCCAGCCCGGCTCCTTTCTGTTCATGGACGCCGACTACGCGGCCAACGAGCACGACCCGGCCCAGCCGGTGTTCGAGCATGCCCTCTACGTCAAGACCCAGGTCATGTCGGTAGGCCAGGGCCGCGCCGTCTGCGACGCGGGCCACAAGGCCCATGCCATAGATTCTGGCCTGCCCAGGCTGCACGCGCTGCCGCCCGAGCAGGCGCTGCGCTTCGAGAACGGCGGCGACGAGCACGGCGTGCTCCACCCGGCCAACGCCAGCGGCTGGCTGCCCGCGCTCGGCGAAACGCTGTGGCTGATTCCCGGCCACTGCGACCCCACGGTCAATCTGCACGACCATCTGATCGGCGTGCGCGGCGGACGGCTCAAGGGCGTGGTCGAGCGCATCTTCACCGTGGACGGCCGCGGCGCACTCACCTAGGCCATTGCGGCGCCCATGGCGCCATCAAAAAACAGAGCGCCTTGCGCCTGTCAGCGGGCCTATCAGGCCGGGCGCCCGTAGGTCGAGGTGAATGTGGCCTTGGCCAGGCTGTTGGCATTGATCATGAAGCCGCAGATGGCCGCCGTGGCATCGTCGGGAATGTCCAGGCGCACCACCGACAGCGCATGCACGGTGAAGACATAGCGGTGCGGCTTGTCGCCGGGCGGCGGGCACATGCCGCCCCAGGCGAAAGCACCGTAGTCGTTGCGCATCTGGCGTGCACCGGCCGGCAGCGTGCCGCTGGCCTTGGCGCCGGCATTGGCCTTGAGCTCCGAGGTACCGGCGGGCAGATCCACCACGATCCAGTGCCACCAGCCGCTGCCCGTGGGCGCATCGGGGTCGAACACGGTCACGGCCAGGCTCTGGGTGCCGGCGGGCGCGCCGCTCCACTGCAGCACGGGCGACTCGTTGCGGCCGCCGCAGCCGAACACATCGGCCTCGAAATGCGCGGGCACGCTGCCGCCGGCGGGGATGTCGGGACTGGTGAGGATGAAGTTACTCATGCTTGTCTGGCTCCTTTGCAATCCCGCCAGTATGAGGCCAGCCCCGGTCCACGCCCAGGAAAGCCCTAGGCCGCATCCTCCGGCCACCAGCCGTCGGCGCGGCGCTGCATGCGCGGGCAGTCGTAGGCGCCGACCACAGGAATGGCGGAGCCATCGGCACGGCGCAGCTTCTCCCGCCACTGCGTGCCCTGGCGCATGGCCACGGCAATCGCGGCCACCTCGGCGCCGCAGCGCTCCAGCAGCTTGAGGCCCGACACCATGGTGGTTCCCGAGCTCACCGCATCGTCGACCACCAGCACGCGCCTGCCGGCGATCAGCGCCAGCTGGTTGGGGTCCGCATACAGCAGTTTGCCCTTGCCCGGCGTGGTGATGGAGCTCACGGGCTCGGACAGCTCCTCGCGGTACCAGTACTTGCGCGAATAGCCCAGGGGCACGAAACGGCTGTGGCCCAGGGCCTTGGCCACCAGCGGCGCAAAAGCCAG
>JAFAIY010000105.1 GCA_019236485.1 Comamonas sp.
GAAGCACGCAGCGCAATCTTTAGCTACATCGAGATGTTCTACAACCCCATCCGCAGACATTCGTCTGCGGATGGGCTGTCTCCGATAGAGTTCGAGAGACGCAATTCCGTGAGGCTAGAAGCTATCTAGGAAAAGCTGGTCGATTCATAGGGCACAAACCCATGCGACCGCATTGAGGAAACTTCCGAATGATGTACCGTGCTTCCCGGGCAGCTAAACAACAGCCGCGCTGAACGACTCGGGCCGCCGCGCAAGCAGATGAGACAGCCGTTGCAGACCCGCCTGTAAGCGTCCACGGTCCTTGATGCTGCCCAAAGAGATGCGAATGGCATTCACGGATCCGCTGCTGGTTGCGCCAGTTGCGAATGCCTCCGCCGGCGTGACCGCTATGCCCTCGCTGTCGGCTGCACGCGCAAGCTGTGAGGCGCTCCAATACCCCGGCAACTCGAGCCATACATGCAGACCGTCTCCGGCGCCGCTGTACCGCCCCGCCAGAATATCCCTGGCCATCCAGTGGCGTAGGCGCGCCTCCTTGCGTACGCCCTCCATCAATCCGGCAGCCGAACCGTCGAGGATCCACTGCGTGGCGAGGGCTGCCGTCAGAGGAGCGACCATCAGCGCAAATGATCTGAGCGCGACCAGGAAACGTTCGCGTTCGTGCGGGTCACGTATGAGCACAAAGGCGACACGCAGGCCGGGCGTCAGGCATTTCGACAGGGTTGAGATGTAGCACGCCTGTTCCGGAGCAAACGTGGCAATAGGTGGTGGCGGGGCATCGGCAAGCAGCCAGTAGGGATCGTCCTCGACGATGCGTACATTGCAGCGCTTCGCAATGCTGGCGAGCTCCTGGCGCCGGCGTACCGGAATGGTGATAGCGGTCGGGTTCTGCAATGTCGGATTGAGATAGACCAGCCCAGGCTTGTGCTGGCGGCACGCTTGCTCAAGCATTTCAGGCACCATTCCATACTCATCCGCTTCCACCGCAATGATGGGCCGGCCGAATTGGGTCGCTGCGGTACGCAGGCCGGGATAGCTCGCTGGCTCTGCCAGGATCGCATCGCCGGGCTCCGTCAGTGCAAGTATCAATGCGGCGATCGCCGCTTGCGCGCCCGGACAGACGACTACCTGCTCTGAATCCAGACATCCAAACATCGGCTCGAGCCACTGTGCTCCAGCCTTGCGGTCAGAGTCGCTGCCCCCGCCCAGGTGGTAGTTCATCAGCAATGCAGCATCCGCCCTCATCAATACCTGAGACAAGCCTTGTTTCAACAGGTCGTCGAAGTCCATGCCATCCGGCGGTGGTGGGGTATTCATGCTCAGGTCGAGGATAGCGCTCAACTCAACTTTCGGCGCCGCGACATAAGTACCTCGAGCGCCGCGGCCCTCCAACAAGTGGCGGCGTCTGGCTTCGTCGTATGCGCGCGTGACCGTCGTCAGGTCGACGTCCAGCCATGCTGCCAACTGGCGCTGCGGAGGCAGCCGGTCACCCGGAGTCAAAGATCCGTTTGCCACCGCCGCCTGCAAGGCATCCGCAATCTGCAAAAAACGTGGCCCACCATGCGCGGCCAATCGCGGCAACCAAACTGGCAAACTGTCATCTTGTATGGTTTTCAGCGAGGACATTTTGTCTCAATGTATGGAAATTGCTTTTGAGTAATATGCCGCAGAACGTGCAGCAATACCATTCTTGTATGGCAATCGCTGACGTTTCCGCTTCTCTCATCCGGGAGGTGGTGTTCCTCACAATAGACAGTGCCAAGTCATAGGCTGGAAATTCTCAAAATGATCGATTGGGTCCCTGTAGTCTTTGTTACGTTCAAGGTTCTCATCTTCGGCACGTGCATGTTCTTCGCCATCAAGTGGCATTACGACCAGGGGAAAAAGGCAGTGGACAAGCGCGCGCTGCTACGCACGGGCGGCAAGGTGGCGGCCGTCTTCATGCTGGCGCTGCTGGGCGTGCTGCTCTTCACCTTCGGCATTGCCAGGATGCTCGGAATGGACTTGAGCCTGCCCTGATGGCAAAGACTGGCCGGCCGACATCCAGTAATGCGATGAACCTTGCATTCGTCGGACGACCATAACTTGTAACTTCATCGAAGATGGCAGTCTGCCTCGCGTCGCTGTTGCAGGCTAGCTTTGGCTCCAGGCATTCGGGAACCACTTGCTTCAGATGACGAGGTTGAAGCCATGGATTTCGAACAGAGGCCTTGACGTGGCAGATGTCCGCTTCTGGCCGGCTGGCTGCCATCCAACGCAACCTCAACAAAAGAAAAAGCGCTACTCAGAGCGCTTTTTCTACAAGTCAACAAAACCTCAACTCGGCAACTGATCCTCGTGCACAGCCATCTGCAAATGCAGGATGGTGAAATACAGCGTCACATCGCCCTGCTGGTCGATGAAAGTGCCCAGCGCTCGCTGCAGGCGGCCGGCGATGCACAGGCATTCCGTGGCTTCGGGGCGGCCGCCCTGGATGCGGGAGGTGGTCAGCAGGGACAG
>JAFAIY010000123.1 GCA_019236485.1 Comamonas sp.
AAGCGGCTCAGGGGGAGGAACATTTCAGCAGACTCCAAACGTGATGCCTTGGGCCTTGAGGAAACGGCGGTAGGCGGAGGACATGCGGTCTGCGGCCGAGTGCATTTCGGCACGCGGGTCCAGCGGCAGTGCCTTGGGCAGTTGCGATTCCAGCACCGGCTGGTCCTGCACAAAAATCGTGTGCTGAAAGCTCTTCAACTGCTCGTCACTGGATTCGAAGTCTGCCACAGCCAGGCGGAACCAGACACGGCTGGTCTCGGGCGTGAGAGGGCAGATGAACAGGCCGATCTGCTCGCGCCAGCCCTGCTTGGAACTGCCCTCTTCGGGAATCTTGGTGAGCACCGCCGTGTACGCCGCCGTCACCTCGTAGGTGTACTCGACCTCTGCGACCTGGGTGGAATGCAGATTGGACTGGGGCTGCACGGCCTTGCAGCCCGTGGCCAGCACGCCGCTTGCCGTGGCTTCGACCTCGTAGGCTGCGATGGCCGTAGCGTCGCGGCTGCCCAGCCAGCCTTCGTGCACAAAGCCGAAATGGGACATGTCGAGAAAGTTCTCGATGATGCGCGGCGCGCTCGCAGCGACGTCATAGGGGCCGCAGTTGACCTTGCGCAGATGTGCGTCCGTCTCGGCCGCAAACACGGGCAGCCGGCTCTCGCCGGGCTCCAGGCGCACCCAGACCAGGCCATAGGCTTCCTGCACCTCAAAAGACTTCACACACTGCCTGACCGGCGGCGTGAATTCAGGCAGAGCCGGCACCTTCACGCACTGGCCGCCGCTGGCGAACTGCCAGCCGTGATACGGGCATTCCAGATGGCCGTTCTCGACACGGCCCATGGACAGGCGGGCACCGCGGTGCGGGCAGCGGTCCCAGAAGGCCTGGAGCCGGCCATCGGCATCGCGCCACAGCACCAGGGCCTGCTCCAGCAACTGCGCGGACACGGGCTTGTCGGCCACCTCATAGGCCTGGGCAACGGGATGCCACTGGGTTTTCTCGATCATGGGGATACTCATTCTTGGATAAGAAAAGCCGCCCTGCGGCGGCTTCTCTACAACTACCGGGCAGGCGAATTACTTGGCCTCGCCGCCGGGAACCTTGCCTTCCACGCCCTTGACGTAGAAGTTGATGCCCTTGAGGAAAGCGTCGTCCGCCACCTTGTCGGCGGCGACCAGTTCCTTGCCATCCTGGCCGACGATGGGGCCCTTCCAGATCGCAAATGTACCGTCCTTCAGGCCCTTCTTCACGTCCTCGAGCTTGGCCTTGACCTCGGCCGGAACGTCTTCAGCCACGGACACGATGTCGATCGCGCCCTCCTTCACGCCCCACCAGGACTGCTGGCTCTTCCAGCTGCCGTCCAGCACCGCCTTGGCGGTCTGGATGTAGTAGCCCGAGGGGTTGAAGATGGCCGATGCCAGGTGGGCCTTGGGGCCGTAGCTGGTCATGTCCGAATCCCAGCCGAAGGCGCGCTTGCCCTTTTCCTCGGCGGTCTTGAGCACGGCCGGAGAGTCGGTGTTCTGGAACAGGATGTCGGCGCCGCCGTTGATCAGGCTGGTCGCGGCTTCGGTTTCCTTGGGCGGTGCGAACCACTCGTTGACCCAGACCACCTTGGTCTTGATCTTGGGGTTCACGGACTGGGCACCCAGCGTGAAGCTGTTGATATTGCGCAGCACCTCGGGGATGGGCACCGAGCCCACCACGCCCAGGGTGTTGGTCTTGGTCATGGAGCCCGCGATGACGCCGGCCAGGTAGGCGCCCTCATAGGTGCGGAAGTCGTAGGTGCTGGCGTTGGCCGCGGTCTTGTAGCCCGTGGCATGCTCCCACTTCACGTCGGCGAACTCGGGAGCCAGCTTCTGGATGGTGTCCATATAGCCGAAGGTGGTTCCGAAGATCAGCTTGTTGCCCTGATTGGCCATGTCGCGCAGCACGCGCTCGGCATCGGCGCCTTCGGGCACGCTTTCCACGAACATGGTCTTGACCTTGTCGCCCAGCTCTTTTTCCAGAGCCTTGCGGCCCTGGTCATGCGCATAGGAATAGCCGCCGTCACCCACGGGACCCACATAAGCGAAAGCGATCTTCAGCGGCTCGGCCGCTGCGGGAGCAGGAGCCGCGGCGGGAGCGGCCGCCGGAGCCGGTGCCTCCTCCTTCTTGCCGCAGCCCACGAGAGCGGCCGTGGCTACAGCCGACAGTGCAGCCACCTTGATCAGCGAACGCTTGTTCAAATCAGTCATCGGTTTTTTTCCTTGGTGAAAGATAGGTATGTGAATGGGTCAATGAGCTGTGGCGCGGCGCCATGTCTCCCCCGCCTCCGTGCAATATATGCATAAACCGGGCCAAGATGCTGTCGGGTATCGAGAAAACGACAGCCGTGGCCCGGCCCAGCAAAAAGGCCCCGCAGGGCCTTGAGCGAACGCGGCAGCGTTCAGCAGTGCTTATTTGGCGCCGGGCACCGTGCCCTCTATGCCCTTGACATAGAAGTTGATGCCGCGCAGGAAGGCGTCGTCAGCCACCTTGCCGGCCGCCAGCACTTCCTTGCCGCTGTTGTCCTTGATGGGGCCGGTCCAGACCGCGAACGAGCCGTCCTTCAGACCCGCACGTGCCTTCTCGACCTTGTCCTTGATTTCCTGGGGCACGTCGTCGGCGATCTTCTTGAGGTCGATCGCGCCTTCCTTCACGCCCCACCAGAAGTTGCCGGTCTGCCACTTGCCGGCCAGCGTGTCGTCCACCACCTTGGTGTAGTAAGGCGTCCAGTCGATCACGGCCGAGCCCAGGTGGGCCTTGGGCGCGAAGGCGCTCATGTCGCCGTCCTTGCCGAAGGCACGGACACCGCGCTCCTCGGCGGTCTTGAGCACGGCGGGCGAGTTGGTGTTCTGGTACATCACGTCCACGCCGCCGTTGATCAGGCTGGTCGCGGCTTCGGACTCCTTGGGAGGAGCGAACCATTCGTTGACCCAGACCACCTTGGCCTTGATGGCAGGATCGATGCTTTGCGCGCCCAGCACAAAGCTGTTGATGTTGCGCACCACCTCGGGGATGGGCACGGAAGCCACCACGCCCACGGTCTTGGTCTTGGTCATGGCACCGGCCACGATGCCGGCCAGATATGCGCCTTCAAAGGTCTTGGTGTCGTAGACGGCCACGTTGTCGGCCGTCTTGTAGCCCGTGGCGTGCTCGAACTTCACGTCCTTGAGGTCGGCCGCAACCTTTTGCACAAAGTCCTGGTAGCCGAAGCTGGTGGCGAACACCAGCTTGTTGCCCTGGCCGGCCATGTCGCGCATCACACGCTCGGCATCGGCGGACTCGGGCACGCTCTCGACCATGGAGGTCTCGATCTTGTCGCCGAACTTCTCTTGCACAGCCTTGCGCGCCAGCTCGTGCTGGAAGGTCCAGCCGCCGTCACCGATGGGGCTCACATACATGAAGCCGACCTTGAGCTTGTCGGCAGCCGGTGCCTGGACCGCAGGTGCGGCGGCGGGCGCGGGCGCCTCTTCCTTCTTGCCGCAGGCCGTCAGGGCTGCCAGCGAAACAGCCGACAGGCCGATCATCTTGATCAGGGCACGCTTGCGCATTGTGGTCATGGAGATGTCCTCTTAGGTATTTATGGGTAGAGAGCGGATTGCAGCACGGCCGTGCATCAAGAGCCGGGGTAGAAGGGCTTGCCCAGCGAGGCCGGCATGTTGACGCGAATCCAGGTGGGGTTGCGCGAGATCAGCACCAGCACCACGATGGTGGCCAGATAGGGCAGCATGGACAGCATCTGGCTCGGCACCTGCACCCCTGTGGCCTGCAGATGGAACTGCAGCATGGTCACGCCGCCAAACAGATAGGCGCCCAGCAGCACGCGGGCCGGACGCCAGGTGGCGAACGTGGTCAGCGCCAGCGCGATCCAGCCGCGGCCCGAGACCATGTTCTCCACCCACAGCGGCGTGTAGACCACGGAAATGAAAGCTCCGGCCAGGCCGCACATGGCGCCGCCGAACATCACGGCCAGCAGGCGGATGCGGCGCACGGGATAGCCCAGAGCATGGGCCGACGAAGGCGATTCGCCCACAGCGCGCAGCACCAGGCCCGCACGCGTGCGGTACAGAAACCAGACCATGACGGCCGCCAGCACGATGGCGCCGTAGACCAGAGGATGCAGCGTGAACAGCGCCTGGCCGATCACGGGCAGCTCGGCCAGGCCTGGAATCGCGTACTTGGGCAGCTCGGGCAGCTTGGCCTGCACATAGCCCAGGCCCACGAACGCCGAGAAGCCCGCGCCGAACAGCGACAGCGCCAGCCCCGTGGCGTACTGGTTGGTATTGAGCCAGATCACCAGCAGGCCAAAGATGGCGGCCAGCAGCGCGCCCGCGAGCATGCCCGCGCCAAAGCCCAGCCAGGTGCTGCCCGTGTGCACCGTGGTCGCGAAACCCGCGATCGCCGCGCACAGCATCATGCCTTCGGCACCGAGGTTGACGATGCCGGATTTTTCGTTGATCAGCAGGCCCAGGGCGGCGAGCGCCAGGACGGTACCGGCACTGAGCGTGGAGCCCAGAAGCAGTGCATAGGATTCCATGTTCAGGCTCCCTTCACTGCGGCAACGGCGGCACCGGCCTTGTGCGCAACCCAACGGATGCGGTAGGCCACCAGCGTGTCACAGGCCAGCAGGGTGAACAGCAGCAGACCCTGGAACACGCCGGTCAGCGCCTTGGGCAGGCCCAGGCGCGATTGCGCGAACTCGCCACCGATATAGAACATGCTCATGAGAATCGCCGAGAAAACCATGCCCACGGGGTGCAAACGGCCCACGAAGGCCACGATGATGGCCGCAAAGCCGTAGCCCGCAGGCACATAGGGAGTCAGCTGCCCCAGCGGGCCCGCGACCTCGAGCGCACCTGCCAGACCGGCCGTGGCGCCCGAGATCAGCAGCGCGGTCCACAACGCCTTGCGCGAGGAAAAGCCCGCGTAGCGCGCGGCCGCCGGCGCCAGGCCGCCGACCTGCAGCGCAAAGCCGGCGCGGGTGCGGAACAGGAAAGCCCAGAGCACGCCCGCGCCCAGCAGCGCGATGATCACGCCGATGTTCATGCGCATGCCCTGCACCAGACGCGGGATCTGGGTCACGCGCTCGAAGGTCTTGGTCTGCGGGAAGTTGTAGCCCATGGGGTCCTTCCAGGGACCGTAGACCAGATAGCCCAGCACCAGCGTGGCCACATAGACCAGCATCAGGCTGACCAGGATTTCATTGGCGTTGAAGCGGTCGCGCAGCAAGGCCACGATGCCCGCCCAGAACATGCCGCCCAGCATGCCCGCGACCAGGATCGCGGGCACTATCCACGGCCCCGTGGTCTTGTCGGCCAGCAAGGCCATGCCGCCGGCGGCGACGGCGCCGATCACGAACTGGCCTTCGGCACCGATGTTCCAGACATTGGAGCGGAAGCACACGGCCAGGCCCAGCGCAATCAGCAGCAGCGGCGTGGCTTTCACGGCCAGCTCGCCCAGCGCATAGCCGGACTTCACGGGCTCCCAGAAAAAGGCCTGCAGGCCCTTGACCGGGTCCTTGCCCAGCAGCACGAACAGGCCCACACCGATCAGCACGGTAATGAGCAGCGCCAGAATCGGCGAGCCATAGGTCCAGAACCTGGAGGCCTGGGGACGTTGTTCCAGCTTAAGCATGGGCAGCTCCCGGCGCCGCAGCCCACAGACCGCTCATCCATTCACCGATTTGCTGCACCGTGGCATCGGCACGCGCCACCGACGGGCTCAGCCGCCCCTTGGCCACCACATGCAGGCGGTCACAGATTTCAAACAATTCGTCCAACTCCTCGCTGAGCACCAGCACGGCGCAGCCCGCATCCCGCAGCTGCAGGATTTCGCCGCGGATCTGCGCGGCCGCCCCCACATCCACCCCCCAGGTGGGCTGGGAGATGATGAGCAGGCGCGGCTTGGCATCGATCTCGCGCCCCACAATGAATTTCTGCAGATTGCCGCCCGACAGCGACTGGGCCGCCGAATGCGGCCCACCGGCCTTGACGTTGAAGCGCGCGATGATGTCGCGCGCCTGAGCCTGCAGCTGGCCCATGCGTATCCAGCCGCCCTGGCCCAGCGCATCCTTGCGCGTCAGCAGCAGATTGTGTGCCAGGCCCATGCTGGGCACGGCACCGCGGCCCAGGCGCTCTTCGGGCACGAAGTGCAGGCCCATGCCGCGGCGGCGGCCCGGCCCCATGCGGCCCACGCCCTTGCCCAGCAGCTGCACCATCTCGGGCGCGGCGCGCGTGTCCTCGCCGGACAGCGCATACATCAGCTCCTTCTGGCCGTTGCCCGACACCCCGGCAATCCCCAGCACCTCGCCGGCGCGCAGCTGCAGCGCGATGTCATGCAGGTCCACGCCAAACGGGTCCTGGCTCTTGAGCGACAGCCCCTGCACGCGCAGCACGGTATCGCCGGTATGGGCGCGATGGTGCTGCAACTCCGGCGGCTCGGAGCCGATCATCATGCGCGACAGCGAGGCATTGGTCTCGTTGGCCGGGTTGCATTCGCCGGTCACCACGCCGCCACGCAGCACCGTGCAGGCCGTGCACAGCGAGCGAATCTCATGCAGCTTGTGGCTGATATAGAGGATGGAGCAGCCTTCGGACGCCAGCCGGCGCAGCACCACGAAAAGCTTCTCGACGGCCTGTGGGGTCAGCACCGAAGTGGGCTCGTCCAGAATCAGCACGCGCGGATTGGTCAGCAGGGCGCGGATGATTTCCACGCGCTGCATCTCGCCCACGGACAGGGTGTGCACCGGGCGGTGGGCATCGACCTCCAGGCCATAGTCGCGCGCCGTGGCCTCGATGCGGCCTATCACCTCGGCCAGAGGAATGCTCTTGTCCAGACCCAGCCACACGTTTTCGGCCACGGTCAGCGTGTCGAACAGGCTGAAATGCTGGAACA
>JAFAIY010000205.1 GCA_019236485.1 Comamonas sp.
GTCATGGCGGCCTCGCCTTGCGGCGTCAAGCGCCGGCCTCCGGGGCCTCGCTGTCCACGCTGGCGCGATAGGCATGCCAGCTGGCGCAGCCCAGCAGCGGCCCCACCAGGATCAGGCCCGCGCCATAGATCAGCAGCGACGCCGTCACCAGCACGGTGATGATGCAGCCCCACAGCCCCATCACTCCCAGGTTCGCACCCACCACGCGCATGCTGGTGATGCAGGCGGTCAGCGCATCGGTGTCGCGGTCCAGAATCGTGGGCAGGGCCACCACCGTGCAGGCGAACACCAGCGCCGCAAACACGGCTCCGACGGCGATATAGGCGAGCAGGAATTCCCAGTTCTCGGGCCTCAGCACGGTCTGCAGCATGCCGGCCGTGCTCGGCATGCCGGTGTCGAACGAGACCGCAAACACCACCAGGGCCGCGCGGCCCCAGAGCATCTCCAGCACCATCAGCACCATGACCAGCATGCCCATGCTGGACAGATGCGCATCCCAGCAGGTCAGCGATGCGGCCAGGCTGGGCCTGCGCTCCTGCTCCAGGCGCTTGCTCACCTCATACAGGCCCATGGTCATGAACGGTCCCACCAGCAGGCAGCCGCTGGCCATGGACATCAGATATTCGGGGCTGGCGCGAAACACCCAGCCCATGAGCAGCGCCATGCCCCAGAAGCACAGGCCGTAGAACAGCGCGATGCCGGGCGCGCGGCCCACATCGCGCAGGCCTCGGGCCAGCCACAGCCAGGGCTGGATCCAGCTCAGCTGTCGGATCTGCAGATTGCCCGACTCGGCCTTGACTTCGGAAACAGGGGATGCTTGCATGCGAGAACCTCCTTGCTGTCCCGGCGCGCTGCCGCGCCCATGGCCACAAGTTACTCCCGCCCCTCCTCATCCGTACTGCGGAAAGCCCGCATAAAGCGCCGCGCCCGCCATGCATGTGCGAGCTGTCTACGCCCGCACGGTCTTGATGTCAGGCGCAAACCTCCATCAAGCCTTTATCCGGAAAGCGCTATGTGCTTTCAAATGTATAGCATCAGCCGAATGCCTTGGCCATGGCCTGGGCCAGATCGGCCTGCAGATCGGCCACGTCTTCCAGGCCTATGGCCAAGCGCACCACCGTGCCCGGCCGGATCTGCGGCGTGGCGCAGCTGCGCATGGAGTGCAGCTCGTAGGGCACGACCAGGCTGACGGGGCCGCCCCAGCTGTAGCCCAGCTTGAACAGGCGCAGGCTGTCGCAGAAGCAATCCACCGCGGCCTGGTCAAAACCGGCGTCGATCACCACGCTGAACAGGCCCGCGGCCACGCCCTCGGGGTTTCGCTCCGAGGCGCACAGTTGCTTCCAGTGCGCATGGCCGGGCGCATCTGCCATGGCCGGGTGCAGCACCTGGGCCACGGCGGCCTGGGTCTCCAGCCACTGCGCCAACTGACGCGCCGCACGGTCCTGCGCGTGGTAGCGCAGGCCTATGCTGGGCAGGCTGCGCAGCACGGCTTCGGCGTCGTTGGCGCCCACGCCCAGGCCCAAGCGCATATGGGCGAGCTTGATGCGCATATGCAGCGGCTGGCTGCGCGTGACGATGCTGCCCATCAGCACATCGCCGCCGCCGCTGGGGTATTTGGTCAGCGCATGCGCGCTCACGTCCACGCCAAGGCTGCCGTCGCCGAGCAGGTCGAAGGCGCTGAAGGCCAGACCCGCGCCCCAGGTGTTGTCCAGCACCGTGGTCACGCCCTTGTCGCGGCACAGGCGCACCTGGGCGATCAGGTCCGGAAACTCCATGGTGACCGAGCCCGGAGCCTCCAGCCACACCAGCTTGGTCAGCGGCGTGATCTTGGCGGCCAGGTCCTCGAGATTCATGGGGTCGTAGTACTGGTGGCTGATGCCGAAGTGGACCAGCTCGCCCTCGGCCAGCGTCTTGTTGGGGCCGTAGACGTTGTCGGGGATCAGCACCTCGTCGCCGGCCCTGAGCAGCGCCAGCGACACCGTGGCAATCGCCGCCAGCCCGCTGGGCACGAGCAGGCACTGCTGCCCGCCCTCCAGGCTCGCCAGCCGCTCCTCCAGGATATAGGTGGTGGGTGTGCCGTGCAGGCCGTAGGTGTAGCTGCTCTTGTCCAGCCAGCGGCGCTGGCGCATGGCCTGGACGTTTTCGAAGAACACGGTCGAGGCCTTGTGCACCGCGGGCTGCGGACCCGCGAAGTCCGCGGGCGCCCGGTAGGGGTGGTGGATCAGATGGGTGGAGAGCTTGGGGTCGGCTTGGGTCATGGCTGAATCTTAGCTTTCATGCGGGCGCAAAAAAGCCAGAGGGCTTGCGCGCTCCGGCTGGCGAGCGGGGGCAGGCCAGACTAGCCGGCCTTGACGCTCAGATGGTTGGTGACCGAAACCACGCCCTTGACGGCCTTGGCGATCTCTGCGGCCCTGGTCTTGAGCGCTTCGGAGGGGACGGTTCCCGTCAGCGTCACGACCCCGGCCTTGGTCTCCACATCGATGCGCAAAGCGCTGATCTCGGAGGCCTTGAACAGATCGGTCTTGACCTGGGCCGTGATGCCCGCATCGTCCAGGGCCGCGCCGGCCTTGGCCGCACCCTCTTCCATCTTGGCGCTGGCCATGTCGGCCGCACTGACGATCTTCTCGCCGGCCTTGTCCAGAGCCGTGGCGGTGGCGTCACCGGCTTCGATGGCGCTGTCTTCGAGCTTGCTGCCGGCCTTCTCGGCCGCATGCTGGGTGTGCGAGAGCGCGGAGTCGAGCTTCTGGCCGGCCGTCTTGCCGTCGCCCGCCTTGTCGCAGGCCGCCAGACCAAAGGCCAGCGCCGTCACGGCCAGGACATGCACGGAACGCGTGAGTACGATGGAGGTCATCTTCTGGCTTCTCCTTTTGTGCTTATACAAAAACCGGAAACTAGAGTATATAAGTGCCCCTGCCGGCGGCAACGGCCTGCAGCCATCTGTAGTAAAAGTCGCCGGCCGTTCCGCCCGCCCATTTGCTGCGCTGGCCGCCGGCAAGCCCGTTCAGTTCCCCGACAATCATCCCCATGCACTCCCTGGCTCGCTGGTTTCCGTTTCTCAATTGGCCCAAACCCACGTTGGCGCTGCTGCGCGGCGAGCTCTGGGCCGGGTTTACCGTGGGGCTGATGCTGCTGCCCCAGGGGGTGGCTTATGCGGCGCTCGCGGGCATGCCGCTGATCACGGGGATTTACGCCTCCATCGTGCCCGCAGCCGTGGCCATTCTGTTCAGTCCCTCGCCGCGTCTGGGTGTAGGCCCCACGGCCTTGAGCGCGCTGCTGATAGGCGCCTCGCTGACCGGCATGGCCGAGCCCGGCTCGGCCCAATGGGTGGCGCTGGCGGCCTGGATGGCGATTCTCGCTGGCCTGCTGCAGTGGGGCCTGGGCCTGGTGCGCGCGGGCTGGCTGCTCAATCTGGTCACCTCGCCCGTGCTCGCCGGCTTCACCCAGGCGGCCGCCCTGCTGATCCTGGCCTCGCAGCTGCCCACGCTGCTGGGCATGCGTGCCGACTGGTCCACGGTCTGGCATTCGCCCTCGCTGTATCTGTTCGACTGGAGCTCGGTCGCCTATGGCCTGGCCAGCATGGCCTTGCTGATGCTGGCCAAGAAGTGGCGCCCGGCCTTTCCCTCGGCCATCTTCATCATCGCGTTCACGGGCCTGGTGAGCTGGGCCACGGGCTTTGCCGACTCTGGCGGGGCCGTGGTCGGCCATCTGCCCGCGGGCCTGCCGCATTTTCAATGGCCGGGCCTGCTGGGCTGGGAGGACTTCGGCGCGCTGGTCATGCCGGTGCTGGTGATTTCCCTGGTCAGCTTTCTCGAGACCGCCTCCAGCGCCCAGGTCGAGCACCAGCAGGCGGGCACGCGCTGGAACGAGAACCAGGACCTGATCGCCCAGGGCCTGTCCAAGGTCAGTGCCGGCCTGTTCGGCAGCTTTGCCACCAGCGCCTCCTTCTCGCGCTCGGCCGTGAACCTGCTGGCGGGCGCCAAGACCGGCTATTCGAATGTGTTCTCCATCCTGCTGGTGATCGCCGTGGTGCTGTGGTTCATCCCCTGGCTCTACCATGTGCCGCAGGCGGCGCTGGCCGCCATCGTGATCACCGCGGTGCTGAATCTGGTCAAGCCCAAGCTTATTCTGGGCCTGTTCAAGATCTCGCGCGTCGAAGGCTGCATCAGCGTGACCACCCTGATACTGACTATTCTGAGCGCTCCGCGCATGTACTGGGGGGTGTTTGCGGGCCTGGCGCTGAACCAGGCCTATTTCCTCTACCAGCATCTGCACCCGCGCATCATCGAGGTCGGGCTGCACCCCGACGGCAGCCTGCGCAGCCGTCAACTCTGGCAGCTGCCGCCGCTGGCGCCCAAGCTGATTGCGCTGCGCATGGACGCGGACATGGACTTCGCCACGGCCTCGGCCCTGGAGCGCTATGCCACCGAGGCCTTGCAGCAGCATCCCGGGGACACGGACATCGCGCTGCTCATGCAATCCATCAACAACATCGACATCACCGGCGTGGAGACCTTTGCGCGGCTGGAGCGCATGGTCGCGCTGCGGGGCGGAACCCTGCATGTGATAGGCCTGAAACTGCCGGCCGAGCAGCGCCTGCGCCGCGCGGGCCTGCTCGAGCGCATGGGCTCCATCGTCAAGCTCTACCGCACCAGCGAGGAGTTCCTGGCACAGCTGCAGCGGCAAGCCGGGGACAAACCCGTGCCATAGCGGCCTAATAGACAGGCACTTACAAAGTTAGGCAGCCGACTGCTACACTTGATTCATATTCATTAGCCAGTCGTGACCTCCTCCGCCCCCCATCAATCCGTGTTTCTGCGCGAACTTCGCCTGGCCACCGCTCACAATCTGGTGACCCGTGCAGGAGGCGGCGAGACCCGCCTGCCCACAGACACTCCCACCCAGTACCTGCAGGCCCTGATTGATGGCCTGTGCGCACTGTCGCTGCGCGACCCGCTGACCGGACTGGCCAATCGCCGGCATTTCCGCGCCGTGATCGAGCGCGAGATCGACCGCGTGGCCCGCTCGGGCGACGCTGCCTTGCTGCTGATGCTGGATATAGACCACTTCAAGCAGATCAATGACGAGCACGGCCATATCGCGGGCGATATGGTGCTGCAGTCCGTGGCCCGGACCCTGACCCAGGGCATACGCCCCATGGACACGCTGGCCCGCTACGGCGGCGAGGAATTCGCCATCGTGCTGCCCGTCTGCCCCGAGCACTTCGGTTATCTGGTGGCCGAGCGCCTGCGCCAGGCCATAGAAAGCACGCCCATCCACATCTCTCCGGGCCAGTCGCTGAACGTGACGGTCAGCATCGGCGGGGTCTATGCGCTGCAGTGGATTCGCAGCACCGCCCAGCTGTGGACCGAACGAGCCGACCGCCAGCTCTATCTGGCCAAGTCCGCAGGCCGCAACTGCGTGCGCCTTGAGGCGCCACCCGACAGTACCGTGAGTGCCGAGGAAAAAAGCCTGCTTTTCAGCCCTTTGCAACCCGTCCCGTTTGAGGAAAATGGCTCCGAGAACAATACCGCACCTGACGTGAACACCGACGCCGCTAGCCAGGTCATAACTCCCCTGAGATGATGGACACCTTGGCCCCTCTCCCCACCCTACCCGCTCACATTTCCATGGAAGATGCCTTGCGGGCGCCTGGCCGCAGCAAGCAGGCCCATATCATTGCCGTCACCAGCGGCAAGGGCGGCGTGGGCAAGACTTTTGTCTCCGCCAATCTGGCCGCGGCCCTCACGCGCCACGGCTTCAACGTGCTGGTGCTGGACGCGGACCTGGGCCTGGCCAATCTGGACGTGGTACTCAACCTCTACCCCAAGGTCACGCTGCACGACGTGTTCACGGGCCGCGCCTCGCTCGAAGATGCGGTGCTGCCCACGCCCGGCGGCTACTCGGTGCTGTTGGCCGGCTCGGGCATGATCGAATACTCGCGCCTGACGCCCGAAATCCGGGCCCAGTTCATGCGCACCATGGAAACCCTGCGCCCGCGCTACGACATCATCCTGCTCGACACCGGTGCCGGCATCTCGGACGTGGTGCTGTTTTCCGTCTCCATGGCCACCGAGGTGCTGGTGGTCGCCACGCCCGAGCCCACTTCGCTGACCGATGCCTACGCGGCCATCAAGGTACTGGCCAAGCAGCAAAAGCGCGAGCAGATCCGCCTGGTCATCAACCAGGCCCAGCGCCCCGGCGACGGCCGTGCCATCACCGGCCAGCTGCAGCAGGTGCTCAACCGCTTCGTGACCACCGAGTCGGGCCAGCCGCTGCAGCTCACGCATTGGGGCGATATTCCGCTGGACCCCGCGGTGCGCGAGGCCGTGATGCGCCGCCAGCTGCTGCTGCAATCCATGCCCGGAGCGCCCGCATCGCTGGCAGTGGCACAGCTGTCCAATAAAATCAAGGCCGCGCTTGCGGCCTCGGTCTAAGCCCGTCACCCCGGCGGAGCGGCCCGGCGGCCGCGCCCTCTATACCGACGTGGCCGACATACTCAACATCTCCTGCTACAAATTCATCCCTCTGCCCGATGCTGCCCAGCTGCGCGAGACGCTGCTGGAACGCGCTACTGCGCTGGCACTCAAGGGCACGGTGCTGCTGGCCGAGGAAGGCATCAACTTCTTTCTCGCCGGCCCCGCCCAGGCCGTGCGCGGCTTCGTGGACGCCCTGCGCCAGGACCCGCGCTTTGCCGATCTGAACCCCAAGGAAAGCTGGTCCCGCACGGTCCCGTTCCGCAAGATGCTGGTCAAGGTCAAGCGCGAGATCATTCGCATGGACCATCC
>JAFAIY010000238.1 GCA_019236485.1 Comamonas sp.
CAGGGAGGCCACGGGCGCCAGCACCCCCAGCGCGATCATCCAGGTCGCGCCCTGCCATATCGGCCCTACGGGCCGCAGCCCCGAACGAAAAAAAGAAAACATCAAAAGATCAAAACAGGCCTGCTCTGCCAAGAGCACAGCCTTAAAACAAGCAGTCCCCACGCCAGAGATGCCGAGCAAGGGCCGCCCCGCAGCGAAGGCATCGTCCCCCTCCCGAAGAGAGAGGGGGAAGGCGCGTAGCGCCTCAGGGGGTGTTACCCGTTATTTGTCAAACCCCACCTTGTCCACCAGCATGCTGGCCTGCTTGCGGTATTTGGCAATTTCGGTCAGCGGCAGCGGGTCGATCTTGATCTCGCCTATGCTGCGCGCCACCACCGGGTCCAGAGCCACGCCCTTGCGCACCGGGTACTCGTAGTCGGCCTGGGCATACATATTCTGGGCGGACTCGGAGACCAGGAACTCCAGCAGCTTCACGGCGCGCTCGCGGTTGGGCGCATGCTTGGCCACCGAGGCGCCGCTGATATTGATATGGGTGCCGCCATTGGCTGCGCCGAACACGGGCTTGACCACCTGGATGGCATCGCCCCATTTGCGCGCATCCGAGCCTTCCTTGGCCGACTTCATATGGCCCACGTAATAGCTGTTGCCCAGGCCCACATCGCAGATGCCGCCAAGGATGTCGCGCGCCACATCGCGGTCGCCGCCCGTGGCCTTGCGCGCCAGATTGGCCTTGACGCCCTTGAGCCACTGCTCGGTCCTGGCCTCGCCGTCGTGGGCGATCATGGCCGCGACCAGCGCCGTGTTGTAGGGATGCTGGCCCGCGCGGCTGCAGACCTTGCCCTTCCACTTGGGGCTGGCCAGGTCTTCATAGCGGAAAGCGCCCAGCTTCAGGTCCTTCTCCGCATACAGCACGCGGGCGCGCATGGACAGCGCAAACCACTGGTTGCCCGCATCGCGCAGCTGGGCGGGAATCGCCGACTCCAGCACGGCCGACTTCACGGGCTGGGTGACGCCAGCGTCGACCAGATCCAGCAGATTGCCAATGTCCACCGTCATCAGCACATCGGCGGGAGAGCGCTCGCCCTCGGCCCTGACGCGCTCCAGCAGACCGTCCTTGACGAATACCGTCTTCACGCCGATCTTGGTCTGGGCCGTGAAAGCGGCCAGCAGCGGCTGGATCAGCGCCGGCTCACGCGTGGTGTAGAGCGTGATCTCGTCCTGGGCGGCATGGGCGGCCGAAGCGCAGAGGCCGGCAACGGCGGTCAAAGCAATCAAGGGGCGTCGGAACATTCAGGTCTCCAGAGAGAGAAAAAGGTTGGCGAGCAAGCGGCGCGCAGGCCGCAAAAAAATTGCTCCACCTCGCGGCGGAGCATTGCTTGAGAATCGCTCTCATTATCTTAACCAAACTCAGCTACAGACGGTTTCACAATCCAGGCGCCGCATACGGGCAATGCGCTGTCGCCCAAGCGCCAGCGCGTCGCGGGCATGACAGCGCGGCGCAAACGCCCGGCTCAACATCCGCCCCATGGGAACCCTCTATCTTGTGCGCCACGGCCAGGCCTCGTTTGGCGCCGACGACTACGACCAACTCAGCGAACGCGGCCGCGACCAATCCCTGCGCCTGGGCGAGTACTGGCGCGAGCGGGGGCTGAAGTTCGACGCCGTCTATGCGGGCACGCTCAAGCGCCATGGCCAGACGCTGGCGGGCATCGTCGAGGGCCTGGGCGAAGGCTCGGACCTGCCGGTGCAGAGTCGTCCCGGCCTCAACGAATACGACAGCCAGGCCCTGCTGCGCGCGATCCACCCCGCGCCCCTGCCCAAGCCCGACACGCCCGAGCTCTACCGCCACCATTTCCGCCTGCTCTGCGACGCCCTGTCCCAGTGGATGGGCGGCACCATCAGCCCCGAGGGCATGCCGGACTGGAACGGTTTCTCGGACGGCGTGCACCAGGTGCTGGAGGAGGTACGCCACCGCCACAGCGGCCAGAACGTGCTGCTGGTCAGCAGCGGCGGCCCCATCTCCACGGCCGTGGGCCAGGTGCTGGGCACGGCGCCCGAGGTGACTATCGCCCTCAATATGCGGCTGCGCAATATCGCGGTGACGGAGTTCAGCATCAGCCCCAAGCGGCTGATGCTGCAAAGCTTCAACACCCTCAACCATCTGGACACCGAGCAGCACCGCAGCTGGATCACCAGCGCCTGATCGGCCCCAGGCTCAGCGTAGTCGTGCGCCATGCGCTGCAAACCCTGTATGTCCGAAGTCACCCTCCAGCTGGACGAAGCAGCGCTCACGCTGACCGTCGGGACCGAGCAGCACCGCCTGCCCATAGGCCTTGCCGGCCTGAGCCAAGCCTTTGGCCGGCGCATGCCCGATGCGCTGGCGCTGGAAAACGCGATCGCCGATGTCGAGGACGCCGTCATGCCCGCCGCGCGCCATCTGCCCGCCGGCACCCGCACCTTGGCCACCTCCTCTCCTTGGCTGCTGCAGCTGATGCGCAGCGCCACCGGCGACCCCCAGGCCCGCAGCGCCAGCCGCGAGGCCATAGAGACCCTGTTTTCGGCCCTCGCCCGCCAGGCCCAGCAGCCCGGTTACAGGGATGTGCAAATGCCGCAGACCCCCGAGGCCGCGGCGGCCCTGCTGGTGCTGCGCGAATGCCTGCACCACTGGGGCATCACGGAGCTGCGTGCTCTCTGAAGCCCTCTGTTTACGGCATAGCAGGCAGAACGCTTTTCGCCTGGGTAAGCCCCGGCTTTTGGGCCAAACTGCGCCCATTGAATTGCCAAGACAGAGAGACAAGCATGAAACGTCGCCACTTCACCCAATCCTTGATAGGCGCCGCAGCGGGGGCTGCGCTGCTCACAGGCTTTGCCGCCCGGGCCCAGGGCCTGTCCAGCCGTCCCATACGCATCGTCGTGCCCTTTGGCGCGGGCGGCGTGGCCGATGTGACGGCACGCGTGGTGGCCCAGCAGCTGTCCAGCCAGCTGGGCCAGCCCGTGGTGATAGACAACAAGCCCAGCGCCGGCGGCATCGTGGCCGCGGACACCGTGGCCAAGTCCGCGCCCGACGGGCACACGCTGTTTCTGATGTCCAACGGCAGCGCCGTCACGGCCAATCTGTTCGCCAGCCTGCCGTTCGACATGGTCAAGGACTTCGCGCCGATCTCCACGCTGGGCTATTTCGACATCGGCGTGATCACCGATGCCAAGTCCCCGTTCAAGAGCCTGGGCGAGCTGGTCGGCTACGCCAGGGCCAACCCGGGCAAGCTGAATCTGGGCAGCATCAATGTGGGCAGCACCCAGCACCTGGCGGCCGAGCTGTTCAAGACCACGGCCGGCGTGGACATGCAGATCGTGCCGTTCAACGGCACGCCGGCCGTGGTGACCGCACTGCGCGGCCAGCAAATCGATGCGGCCGTGGAAATCCTCACCCCCATCATGGGCCAGATCAGCTCCAAGGCCGTGAACCTGCTGGCCATCACCGGCGACAAACGCTCGCCGCTGCTGCCCGGCGTGCCCACGGCCCAGGAGTCCGGCGTCAAAGGCTTTGTCGCCTCGTCCTGGAACGCCCTGGCCGCGCCCTCCAAGACCCCGGCCCCGGTGATTGCGCG
>JAFAIY010000301.1 GCA_019236485.1 Comamonas sp.
GCGCTGCCGGCTTTGCGGATCGCGGTGGAGCGCTGGACCCACGAGAAGGGCGAGTTGGTGTTTGCGGGATCCGAGCGCCTGCTGGCCGTGATGGGCAAGCTCTGCCCGTCCGGCGATGCGA
Organism: Comamonas sp.; assembly: GCA_019236485.1. Lineage (GTDB taxonomy): Bacteria > Pseudomonadota > Gammaproteobacteria > Burkholderiales > Burkholderiaceae_C > Comamonas. The sequence continues at coordinate 122 of JAFAIY010000301.1, forward strand.
GCGTGGCCCAGGACTGGTGGCATCTGCGCCTGGCCCTGCTGAGGTTGATGCATATGCAGGACGACTTCGAGCTGGCCGCGCTGGACTACTGCGTGACCTATGAGGTCTCGCCGCCATCGTGGGTGGACCCGGTCGGCAGCTTCATGCGGGACGGCCATGCGCAGACGTCGGTGCCCAAACCGCTGCAGGGCCCTGACTCCATGCTGCCCAATGCGCTGTGGCGCGAGACCGCGCCCCAGTTCGCGCTGCAGGGCGTGATCGACGGCGATGCTCTGCCCTGGCTGGCCGCGGTGCAGGACAAGGCCAAGCTGGGCGAGACGATTGCCGTTGATTGCTCGCGCCTGGTGCGCATGGACTTCGCGGCGGCCGGCTCGGTGCTCAACTGGGCCGCCGACATGCAGGCCATGGGCCATGTGCTGCAGTTCAGCCAGCTGCACCAGCTCGTGGCCGTGTTCTTCAATGTAGTGGGCATCCAGGAACATGCACAGGTGATACCTAGAAGAGACTGACCCCCTGAGCCGCTGTGCGGCTTCCCCCTCTCTCTCTTCGGGAGGGGGACGACACCTTCGCCGCGAGGCGGCTCTTGCTCGGTGTCCCTGAGTTGGTGCGTGCTTGTTCCTGCGCTGTGCTTCAAATTAAATTTTCCTGAGCTCTTGAGCTTGTGCTGCCTTGTCCCCATCTGCAAGAGATGGAACAGTTTCACGGCACCACCATTTTGAGCGTGCGCCGCCAGACTCCCGAGGGCGTGCAAGTCGCCATCGGCGGTGATGGCCAGGTCACATTGGGCAATATCGTCATCAAGGGCACGGCGCGCAAGGTGCGCAAGCTCTATCACGGCAAGGTGCTGGCGGGCTTTGCGGGCGCCACGGCCGATGCCTTCACGCTGTTCGAGCGCTTCGAGGCCAAGCTGGAAAAGCACCAGGGCCATCTGACGCGCGCCGCCATCGAGCTGACCAAGGACTGGCGCACCGATCGCGTGCTGCGCAAGCTCGAAGCCATGCTGGCCGTGGCCGATGCCACGACCTCGTTGATCATCACGGGCAACGGCGATGTGCTCGAGCCCGAGCAGGGCATCGTGGCCATAGGTTCCGGCGGTGCCTATGCGCACTCGGCCGCCAAGGCGCTGCTCAACAACACCGAGCTGTCGGCCGAAGACGTGGTGCGCAAGTCGCTGGCCATCGCGGGCGAGCTCTGCATCTACACCAATATGAATCACACCATCGAAACGCTGTAAGCGCTTCGGGTCCTGAATTAATAGCTTTATGCGCTTGACTGACAAGCGTTTGAGGCTTGTTTGACTGAGAGTTTCCAATGTCTTCTGCCATGACTCCCCAGGAGATCGTTTCCGAGCTGGACAAGCACATCGTCGGGCAAAACGGCGCCAAGCGGGCCGTGGCCATTGCGCTGCGCAACCGCTGGCGCCGCCAGCAGGTCGCCGAAGGCCTGCGCCATGAGATCACACCCAAGAACATTCTGATGATCGGCCCCACAGGCGTGGGCAAGACCGAGATCGCGCGCCGCCTGGCCAAGCTGGCCGACGCGCCCTTCATCAAGGTCGAGGCCACCAAGTTCACCGAGGTCGGCTATGTGGGCAAGGATGTGGATGCCATCATCCGCGATCTGGCCGAAGTCGCCGTCAAGCAGACGCGCGAGTCCGACATGAAAAAGATGCGTGTCCGCGCCGAAGACGCGGCCGAGGAGCGCATCCTCGACGTGCTGATCCCGCAGGCGCGCACCGGCGAGGCGGCTGCCGACAACACGGCGCGCCAGGTTTTCCGCAAGAAGCTGCGCGAAGGTCAGCTTGACGACAAGGAGATCGAGATCGACCTCGTCGAGCAGATGCCCCAGGTGCAGATCATGGGCCCCCAGGGCATGGAGGAAATGGCCGAGCAGTTGCGCGGCATGTTCAGCCATATGGGCCAGGAAAAGCGCAAGACGCGCAAGCTCAGGATCGCCGAGGCCCTGAAACTGCTGACCGACGAGGAAGCGGCCAAGATGGTCAACGAGGAAGAGGTCAGAAACCGCGCCATCCTCAATGCCGAGCAGAACGGCATCGTCTTCATCGACGAGATCGACAAGGTGGCAACGCGCCAGGAAACCAGCGGCTCCGATGTCTCGCGCCAAGGGGTGCAGCGTGATCTGCTGCCGCTGGTGGAAGGCACTTCGGTCTCCACCAAGTATGGCGTGGTCAAGACCGACCACATTCTGTTCATCGCCTCGGGCGCCTTCCATCTGTCCAAGCCCAGCGATCTGATTCCCGAGCTGCAGGGGCGCTTTCCCATTCGCGTGGAACTGGATTCCCTGTCGGTCCAGGACTTCGAGGCCATTCTGATGCAGACTCACGCCTCTCTGGTCAAGCAGTATCAGGCCTTGCTGGCCACCGAAGGCGTGACGCTGGAGTTCCAAGCCGACGGCATCACGCGTCTGGCCACGATTGCCTTCGAGGTCAACGAGCGCACCGAGAACATCGGTGCGCGGCGCCTGTCCACGGTCATGGAGCGTCTGCTGGACGAAGTCAGCTTCGATGCAGCCAAGCTTTCGGGACAGTCGGTGACGATAGATGCAGACTATGTAAATCAGCGTTTGCAGATGCTGAGCCAGGACGAGGATCTGTCGCGCTTTATTTTGTGAGTTTCCGGCCTACCCAGAGGACTGCCCGCTTGCGCGGGCAGTTTGCGTTTGTAGGAAAACAGCGTGAGTACGAAGCTTGTTTACCCTGAATTGAATCGTTTCAATTGATCGTTTCTATTGAGAGTCCACATGCACAGGTTTTGCTAAGTGCTTGTATAGGAAAGGTATTTTTCCTGGTGGGGCTTTTCTTTTCATCTCTAAGTGCTTGATTTCATTGCAAATAATTGTCCGGTTGTGTTTGGTTAGCCTCGAAATTGCTGCTACAGTGCAAAAAAGTGCAATTAAGTGGTGGAAACTGCCCTCGCGCTCGTTTTTTCGGGAGTGAGTGGCTACGGATGACCGGAGGAGCAGACCGTGTTTCAAGGGGCGTCTTCGTTGAATCTCGATGGCAAGGGGCGGCTTTCTGTGCCGACCCGGCATCGTGACGCCCTGTTGTCCATGGCCGAAGGCCAGGTCACGTTCACCAAGCACCCCCACGGCTGTCTGATGCTGTTTCCCCGGCCCGAATGGCTGCAGTTCCGCGAGCGCATCGCCCAGCTGCCCATGAGCGCCCAATGGTGGAAGCGCATTTTTCTGGGCAATGCCATGGATGCGGAGATGGACGGAACCGGCCGCCTGCTGGTGTCGCCCGAGCTGCGTGATGCGGCCGGCCTGACCAAGGAGGTGGTGCTGCTGGGAATGGGCAACCATTTCGAGCTCTGGGACAAGGCCACTTATGAGGCACGTGAGGCGGAAGCCATGCAGCAGGAAATGCCGGCGGCTTTCCAGGATTTTGTTTTTTAGGAAGAGACGTGCTTGTGAATCAGCCGTTGCAACATATCACCGTCTTGCTGGATGAGGCCGTGGACGCCCTGCTGGGTGGCGCTGGCGCGCAGCCGGCCGGGCAATGGGTGGATGCAACGTTCGGACGGGGAGGTCACTCCCGGCTCATACTGCAGCGGCTAGGGCCGGACGGCAGCTTGGTGGCGTTCGACAAAGACCCGGACGCAATTGCTGAGGCGGCGCGCATCACCGATGCGCGTTTTTCGATTCGGCATCAGGGATTCAGCCATCTGAGCGAACTGCCCGAAGGCAGCGTGCAGGGCGTGTTGATGGACCTGGGGGTGAGTTCGCCCCAGATCGACAACCCGGGCCGGGGCTTCAGCTTCCGTTTCGACGGACCGCTAGACATGCGCATGGACACCACGCGTGGCCAGAGCGTGGCCGAGTGGCTCGAGGATGCGGAAGTGCAGCAGATTGCGGAGGTGATACGTGACTACGGCGAAGAACGGTTTGCTGGCCCCATTGCAAAGGCGATTGTTGCTAGGCGCGAGAGCCAGGGCCCATTACGCACCACTGCCGAACTGGCCCAGCTCGTGGCTGGCGCGGTCAAGACCCGCGAGGCTGGGCAGAACCCGGCAACACGTACCTTCCAGGCTCTTCGGATTTTCATCAATGCCGAGCTTCAGGAGCTCGAGCAAGCGCTAGAAGCCAGCCTGCGCGTGCTGGCGCCCGGCGGGCGCCTGGCCGTGATCAGCTTCCATTCGCTGGAAGACCGCATCGTCAAGCAATTCATCGCCAAGCACTCCAAGGAGGTCTACGACCGCCGTGCGCCGTTTGCGCCGCCCACGCCCATGCGGCTCAAGGCGCTGGAGCGCATCAAGCCCAGTGCTGCGGAAATCGAGGCCAACCCGCGCTCGCGTTCGGCGGTGATGCGCGTGGCCGAGCGCACGGAGGTGCCTGCATGAGGCTGAGCCAGGCTCTGGTCCGCATGGCTCGGGGAGGGCTGCCATGCTGCGCATAAACCTGCTGCTGCTGCTGGCCGTGATGCTGAGCGCCATTTTCCTGGTGCACACCCAGTATGAATCGCGCAAGCTGTTCACCGAGCTGGATCGGGCCGAGTCCGAGGCCCGCCGCCTGGCGACCGACCAGCAGCGCCTGCAGGTGGAAAAGCGCGCCCAGGCCACGCCGCAGCGCATCGAGACCATGGCGCGCGAGAAGCTGCAGATGAAGTCGGCATCGCCGGCCATCACGCAATATGTACAGGACGGCGCCGCTACGGGAGCCGTGCAATGACGCGCAGCGTGCTCTACACCACCAGCCCCCTGCTGGCGTCCAAGACGCCGCTGTGGCGCAGCAAGTTCATCGTGGCGGCGCTGGCCCTGGGCTTTGTGGGCCTGGGCGCGCGCGCGGCCTATGTGCAGGTCTTCGGCAATGATTTCTTCAAGCGCCAGGGCCTGGTGCGCTTTGCGCGCACGCTGGAGCTGCCCGCCAACCGCGGCCGCCTGCTGGACCGCAACGGCCTGATCCTGGCCTCCAGCGTGCCCGCAGCCAGCATCTGGGCCATCCCCGAGGACGTGGATCTCAAGGACCCGGAAGTCCAGCAAAAGCTCAAGGAAGTGGCCAAACTCATGGAGATGCCGCTGCCCATGCTGCTGGGCAAGCTCGACGATGAGGACAAGAGCTTTGTCTGGATCAAGCGCCAGCTGGACTGGGATGTGGGCCAGAAGATCGTGGCCCTCAACATCAAGGGCATCTACAACCGCAAGGAATACAAGCGCCAGTATCCCGAGGGCGAATCCGCGGCCCATATCGTGGGCTTTACCAATGTGGAAGACCATGGCCAGGAAGGCATGGAGCTGGCTTTCGACAGCGAGCTGGCGGGCAAGCCGGGCTCGCGCCGCGTGATCAAGGACCGTTTTGGACGCGTGGTCGAGGGCGTGGGCGACGAGGTGCCGCCTCAGGATGGCAAGGACATACAGCTGTCCGTCGACAGCAAGGTCCAGTACTACGCCTACCAGAAGCTCAAGCAGCAGGTCGAGATCAACAAGGCCAAGGCGGGCAGCGTGGTGGTCATGGACGCGCATACGGGCGAGCTGCTGGCGCTGGCCAACTACCCCAGCTATGACCCCGGCCATCGCAAGAACCTGACCGGCGAGCAGCTGCGCAACCGCGCCATGACCGATACCTTCGAGCCTGGCTCGACCATGAAGCCCATCACCATCGCCACGGCGCTGGAACTCAAGCGGGTCAAGCCTTCCTCCATCATCGATACCTCGCCGGGCCGCTACACGGTCACGGGCTCGACCATCACCGACACCCACAACTACGGCGTGCTGACGGTGGAGGGCGTGATCCAGAAGTCCAGCAACGTGGGCGCGACCAAGGTGGCGCAGAAGCTCTCGCCGCAGGAAATGTGGGAGCACTTCAGCGCGCTGGGCTTCGGCCAGAAGCCGCTGATCCAGTTTCCGGGCGCGGTGTCGGGACGTCTGCGTCCCTGGAAGACCTGGAAGCCCATCGAGCAGGCCACCATGTCCTATGGCTATGGCCTATCGGCCTCGCTGTTCCAGATGGCGCGCTCCTACACCGTGTTCTCCAACGACGGCAACGTCATTCCATCCACGATTCTCAAGAGCACCGAGCCGCCCGTGGGCGTGCGCGTGTTCTCGGCCGAAAACGCGGCCGCCGTGCGCCACATGCTGTGGCTGGCGGCCGGCCCCGGCGGTACGGGCCAGAAGGCCCAGGCCGAGGGTTACACCATAGGCGGCAAGTCCGGCACGGCACGCAAGCAGCAGGGCAAGGGCTATGCGGCCGGCAAGTATCGTGCCTGGTTCACGGGCATGGCACCCATAGACAAGCCCCGCATCATCGTCGCGGTGATGGTGGACGAGCCCACGGCCGGCTCCTACTACGGCGGTACCGTGGCGGGACCGGTGTTTGCCGACGTGGTGCAGCAGACCCTGCGTTTCATGGGTGTGCCGCCCGACAAGGAAGTCAAGCCTCAGATCGTGGCTGCCCCACCTGAGGAGCCTGTGCTATGAGCAGCAAACCAGTTTCCATCCATCATCTGAACTCGGCGGCCGAGGCCGTGGCCTGGCTGCGCGCGCGCGTCCAGGGCGATCTGCAGACCGACAGCCGCAAGCTTCAGGCCGGCGACGGCTTCATCGCCTGGCCCGGCGCCGCGACCGACGGCCGCGCCTATGTCGCCAAGGCTCTGGAGCAGGGCGCTGCCGCCGTGCTCGTGGAGGCAGAGGGCCTGGAGGCTTTTGAACTCGCAGGCGACAGAATCGCGGCCCTCAAAGGCCTGAAAGCCGCCACCGGCCTGATTGCGGATCAATGGTTTGCCCATCCCAGCGGCGAGATGGAGGTGCTGGCCGTGACCGGCACCAACGGCAAGACCACCACCGCTTGGTGGCTGGCCCATGCACTGGCCAAGGTGGAGCTGAAGGCCCGCACCGGTTGCGCGCTGGTGGGCACTCTGGGCGTGGGCGTGCCGCCCGCGCTGGAGTCCACGGGCATGACCACGCCCGATCCCGTGCTGCTGCAGCGAGTGTTCCGCCGCTATGCCGACGCGGGCCTGGCGGCCTGCGCGATCGAGGCATCGTCCATAGGCATAGTCGAGCACCGTCTGGACGGCACGAGCATCCGCGTGGCCCTGTTCACCAACTTCACGCAGGACCATCTGGACTATCACGGCACGATGGACGCCTATTGGCAGGCCAAGACCCAGCTCTTCGACTGGCCGGGCCTGCAGGCCGCCGTGGTGAATGTCGACGATCCGCATGGCGCCCGGCTCTGGGCCAAGCTGCAGGCCAAGGCGCTGGACGTCTGGAGCATCTCGATCCAGGGCCCGGCACGCCTGCAGGCCAAGGACATCAGCCTGGACGAGAACGGCCTGGCGTTTACCGTGCTCGAAGCCGGCCACAGCCTGCGCATGAATACCCGTCTGGTGGGGCAGTACAACGTCTCGAATCTGCTGGGTGTGCTGGCCGCCTTGCGCAGCCTGGGCCTGACGCTGGAAGCGGCCGTGGCCGCCTGTGCCGATCTGGAGCCCGTGCCCGGCCGCATGCAGCAGATTGCCCGCTCCGGCCTGCCGCTGGTGGCCGTGGACTACGCCCATACGCCCGATGCGCTCGAAAAGGCCTTGCAGGCCTTGCAGCCCGCCGCGCGTCAGCGCCAGGGCCGGCTCTGGTGCGTCTTCGGCTGCGGCGGCGATCGCGACAACAGCAAGCGCCCGCTGATGGGCCAGGCCGCCCAGACCCATGCCGACTGCGTGCTCGTCACCAGCGACAACCCGCGCAGCGAAGTGCCCGAACGCATCATCGACCAGATCCTGGCCGGCATGCGCGAGGGCGAAAACCTCCATGTCCAGGTCGACCGCGCGGCGGCCATTGCCGAGGTCCTGGCCCGCGCCGATGCGCGCGATGTGGTGCTGATTGCCGGCAAGGGACATGAGGACTACCAGGAGACGAAGGGCGTGCGCCATCCGTTCTCCGATATGGCCGAGGCGCAGAAGGCGCTGGCGGTCCGTGAAGGAAAGATGCGGTCATGATGACCTTGGAAAAAGCGCTGGAGCTGCTCCAGGCGCATATCCCCCAGGCCCGGCTGGTCGGTGACGGCAAGCTGGAGCTGGCGCGCGTGCATACCGACACGCGCACGCTGCAGGCCGGGGACCTGTTCGTGGCCCTCAAGGGCGAGCGTTTCGATGCCCATGATTTTCTGCCCCAGGCCAAGGCGGCCGGTGCGCTAGCCGCACTGGCATCGCACGGCCTGGCCGAGGCCGGACTGTCCGGCATCGAGGTGCCCGACAGCTTGCAGGCTCTGGGCGCTCTGGCCCGTGCCTGGCGCGCGCAGTTCGCTCTGCCCCTGATCGCCGTGACCGGCAGCAATGGCAAGACCACGGTCACGCAGATGATTGCCTCCATCCTGCGCGCTGATGCGGGCGACGCGGCGCTGGCCACGCGCGGCAATTTCAACAACTCCATAGGCATGCCGCTGAATCTGCTGCGCATGACGGGGCAGCATAGGCTGGCCGTGCTGGAGATGGGCATGAACCATCCCGGCGAGATCGCCGAGCTGGCCGCCATAGGCCAGCCCACGGTGGCCCTGGTCAACAATGCCCAGCGCGAGCACCAGGAATTCATGCACACGGTGGAAGCCGTGGCGCGCGAGAACGGCTCTGTCCTCTCCTTTTTGCCGGCCGACGGCGTGGCCGTATTTCCTGCGGGGGATGAATACACGGCGCTGTGGACCGAACTGGCTGCGGACCGTCCCTGCCTGATGTTCGGCGAGGCGTCCGAGGGCGCGCGGGTTTTCGCCAGCGATGTGCGCTGGGACAACGGGGCCTGGAGTCTGAATCTGAGCACACCACAAGGCGCGGCTGCGGTGCAGCTGCATATCGCGGGCCGTCATAACGTGCGCAACGCCCTGGCTGCTGCGGCCTGCGCCCATGCGGCGGGCGTGCCGCTGGCCGCCATCGCGCAGGGGCTGTCCGGCTTCGAGCCCGTGACCGGCCGTTCGCGCGCGTTGGCGGTGCAGGTCAACGGCCGGAGCGTGACCGTGGTGGACGACACCTATAACGCCAATCCCGACTCCGTGGCCGCGGCCATTGCCGTGCTGGCCGAGCTGCCCGCGCCGCAGTTGCTGGTCCTGGGCGATATGGGGGAGGTGGGCGACAACGGCCCGCAATTCCATGCCGAGGCCGGAGCGCTGGCCAGGCAGCAAGGCATTGCGCATTTCTTTGCGCTGGGTCAGCAGTGCGCGTTTGCCGCCCAGGCATTCGGCGCCGGTGCTCAGCATTTCGATAGCATGCAGGCGCTTGAACAAGCGGTCTGCAAACTTCTGCCCGCAGTGGGCAGTGTGTTGGTCAAGGGTTCGCGGTTCATGAAGATGGAGCAGGTGGTGCAGGCGATGGAAGCCGGCGCAGACAAGAAGCAAGGCACTTGCGGGGAGGCTGCATGCTGCTGATGCTCGCTCAATGGTTGCAGGGTATTTCGCCGGAGTTCGGCTTTCTGCGCGTGTTCCAGTACCTGACACTGCGCGCCGTGCTGGCGGCCGTGACGGCTCTGCTGATCGGCCTGTTCATAGGTCCCAAGGCGATCCGCATGCTGACCGCGCTCAAGATCGGCCAGCCCGTGCGCGGCTATGCGATGGAAACCCATCTGGTCAAGAGCGGCACGCCCACCATGGGCGGGGTGCTGATCCTGTTTGCGATCGCCGTATCCACGCTGCTGTGGTTCGACCTGTCCAACCGTTTCGTCTGGATCGTGCTGCTGGTCACGCTGGGCTTTGGCGCGATCGGCTGGGTGGACGACTGGCGCAAGGTGGTCAACAAGGACCCCGAGGGCATGCGTTCGGGCGAGAAGTATTTCTGGCAGTCGGTGATAGGCCTGCTGGCCGCGCTGTATCTGGTGTTCTGCGTTTCCGAGAACAACAACGCCGAGGTGTTCGCGCTGTTCGTCTCCTGGGTGCAGTCGGGCTTCTCCATGGACCTGCCGCCCAAGGCCGGTCTGCTCGTGCCCTTCTTCAAGGAGGTCAGCTACCCGCTGGGCGTGCTGGGCTTTGTGATCATGACCTATCTGGTCATCGTGGGCGCCAGCAATGCGGTGAACCTGACCGACGGCCTGGACGGCCTGGCCATCATGCCGGTGGTCATGGTGGGCACGGCGCTGGGCATTTTTGCCTATGTGACGGGCAATGTGACCTACGCCAGATATCTGCTGTTCCCGCATATCCCGGGCTCGGGCGAGCTGATGGTGTTCTGCGGCGCCATGGCGGGCGCGGGCCTGGCCTTCCTCTGGTTCAATGCCCACCCGGCCCAGGTCTTCATGGGTGATGTGGGCGCGCTGGCCCTGGGCGCGGCCCTGGGCACGATCGCCGTGATCGTGCGCCAGGAAATCGTGCTGGCCGTGATGGGCGGCATCTTCGTGGCCGAGGCCATCTCCGTGATGCTGCAGGTGACCTGGTTCAAGTACACCAAGAAGCGCTATGGCGAAGGCCGGCGCCTTTTGAAGATGGCGCCGCTGCACCACCACTTCGAAAAGAGCGGCTGGAAGGAAACCCAGGTCGTGACCCGTTTCTGGATCATCACCATGCTGCTGTGCCTGCTGGGCCTGTCCACGCTGAAGCTGAGGTGATGCACATGCATGACGAAGACCTCACCCTCCAGGATCAGGCGCTGCAGCAGGAGCCGGAGCTTGCTATGCCAGCTGCAGCCGCCGACCCGCTGACGGATTCTGTGCAGGAAACCGCTGAAGCCCAGACGCAGCAAGCGCTGGCTGCTACAGATATCGAGGCTGCGGTGCAGGCTCCCGGCGCCGAGCCGGTTCCCGATCTCTCTACCCTGACCGCGGCCAGGGAGGCTGCGGCTTTTGTGGCCCAGATCTTTGCCGACCCCGGTGTCTCCGATGCGGCCGATGCCGATGTGACGGCCGTGGAGCAGCCCCAGGCGGCCGAAGAACAGGTCGTCGAGCTGCCGCCCGTACCCGTGCTCTGGCCTCAGGCCGCAGCCCAGCATCTGCAGGGGCAGCGGGTGCTGATCCTGGGCCTGGGCATCTCGGGCATCGCCATGGCGCGCTGGTGCGCGCGCGCGGGTGCCGAGGTTACGGTGGCCGATACGCGCGAGGCGCCGCCGCATCTGGCGACCCTGCAGGCCGAGCTGCCCGGCGTGCGCTTTGTCGCCGGCGAATTTTCCGCGGCTCTGGTCGACGGCCAGAGCCTGAGCTCCGTCTACCGCTCGCCGGGACTGAGCCCGGCCACGGTGGCGCCGGTCTTCCAGGCCGCGCGCGCCATCGGCCTGCCCGTGGGCGGCGAGCTGGACCTGTTCGCCATGGCCCTCAAGGGCCTGCGCGAGGCCCATGGCTATGCGCCCAAGGTGCTGGGCGTGACGGGCACCAATGGCAAGACCACGGTGACCTCACTGACCGGCCAGCTGCTTGAGCATGCGGGCCTGAGCGTGGGCGTGGCCGGCAATATCGGCCCTTCGCTGCTGGATACCCTGTCCGAGCGCATCGATGCGCAAAACCTGCCCCAGGCCTGGGTGCTGGAACTATCCAGCTTTCAGCTCGACGACTGCCATGGCTTCGAGCCCACGGCGGCCACGGTGCTCAATATCACCCAGGACCATCTGGACTGGCATGGCGGCATGCCGGCCTATGCGGCGGCCAAGGCCCATGTCTTTGGCGAGCAGGGCCTGATGGTGCTGAATCGCGAAGACCCGGTGGTCATGGCCATGTTGCCTGCGCCGGTGCCCGTGCCCGGCAAGCGCGGCAAGACCTTCCAGCGCGCCTATGTGACTTTCGGCGGCGACATGCCGCGCCGGCCCGGCGACTTCGGCCTCGAAGTCGTCAACGGCATGACCTGGCTGGTGCGCGCCCATGAGGCCGATGAAACCAGCAAGGGCAAGACCGCCGACGATCTGCATATCGTGCGCCTGATGCCCGCCGATGCGCTGCGCATACGCGGCCGCCACAACGCCATCAATGCGCTGTCGGCGCTGGCGCTGGCGACCGGCGCGGGATGCACGCTGGCGCCGCTGCTCTATGGCCTGCGCGAATACCGGGGCGAGCCCCACCGCGTGCAGCCCATAGGCCGCGTGCAAGACGTCGAATACTTCGACGACAGCAAGGGCACCAATGTCGGGGCCACGGTCGCGGCTCTGATGGGCCTGGGCCCCGATCACCGCATCGTGGCGATTCTGGGCGGCCTGGGCAAGGGCCAGGACTTTGCGCCGCTGGCCGCTCCCGTGGCGCGCTATGTGCGTGCCGCCGTGCTGATCGGGCAGGATGCGCCGCAGATTCGCGAAGCGCTGAGCGATACCGGCGTGACGCTGGTCGACGCCGCAACCATGCAGGAGGCCGTGCAGCAGGCCGCGCGCCTGGCCCATGCGAATGACGCCGTGCTGCTCTCGCCGGCCTGCGCGAGCATGGACATGTTCAAGGACTATGCGGACCGCGCCCACCAGTTCGTGGAAGCGGTGCGCGAGCTGGCGCTGGACGCCGGCCAGCAACTGGAGGACGGTGCATGACCACCTCCTTCATGACCAGCCTCTCCGGCCGCATGCGCGCTTTGCTGCGCAGCGCCGAGGACAAGCCCATAGACGTGCTGCCGGTGCGCGTGGGCGGGCCGCAGTACGACCGACCCACCCGCACCCCGGCCAGCGTGCTGGGCCTGGATCAGGCGCTGATCTGGGTGGTCATCGCGCTGCTGTCCTGGAGTATGGTCATGGTGTATTCGGCATCGATCGCGATGCCGGACAACCCGCGCTTCGGCAAGATCGAGCCCTATCACTTCCTGATGCGCCATGCCATGTCCATAGGCATGGCTTTCGTGGCGGCCCTGCTGGCGTTCCAGGTGCCCATGAATGTCTGGGAGAAGATCGCGCGCAAGCTGTTCGTGGTCTCCATCGTGCTGCTGGTGGCGGTGCTGATTCCGCATGTGGGCACGGTGGTCAACGGCGCACGGCGCTGGCTGTCGCTGGGCATCATGAATTTCCAGCCCTCGGAGCTGGCCAAGTTCTCGGTGCTGATCTATGCGGCCGACTACATGGTACGCAAGATGGAGGTCAAGGAGCGCTTCTTCCGCGCCGTGCTGCCCATGGGGCTGGCCGTGGTCGTGGTCGGGGTGCTACTGCTGGCCGAGCCCGACATGGGCGCCTTCATGGTGATCGTGGTGATCTCCATGGGCATTCTGTTCCTCGGCGGCGTGAATGCGCGCATGTTCTTCATCATCGCGTTGCTGGTGGTGATGGCCTTCGTGATGATCATCGCCACCTCCGAGTGGCGGCGCGAGCGCATTTTTGCCTACCTCAATCCCTGGGACGAGAAGCATGCGCTGGGCAAGGGCTACCAGCTCTCGCATGCGCTGATCGCCATCGGCCGCGGCGAGATCTTCGGCGTGGGCCTGGGGCGCAGCGTAGAAAAGCTGCACTGGCTGCCCGAGGCGCATACCGACTTTCTGATGGCCGTGATCGGCGAGGAGTTCGGCCTGGTCGGGGTGCTGCTGATCGCCGTGACCTTCCTCTGGCTGACCCGCCGCATCATGCTGATAGGCCGCCAGGCGATCGCGCTGGACCGCGTGTTCGCGGGACTGGTGGCCGAGGGCGTGGCGATCTGGATGGGCTTTCAGGCCTTCATCAACATGGGGGTGAATCTGGGGGCTCTGCCAACCAAAGGCCTGACTCTGCCGTTAATGAGTTTTGGCGGTTCGGCCATTTTGATGAATTTGATAGCGATAGCCGTGGTGCTTCGAGTGGATTACGAAAACAAGCTGCTGATGAAGGGAGGTCATGCATGAGCCTGCCCGTTCAGCAAACAAGACAACGCACGGCCCTGGTGATGGCCGGCGGCACCGGCGGCCATATCTTCCCGGGCCTGGCCGTGGCCCAGGAGCTGCGCGCGCGCGGCTGGCAGGTGCACTGGCTGGGGGTGCCGGGCTCCATGGAGGCGCGCATCGTGCCGCCCCAGGGCTTTGCGCTCGAGAGCATAGAGTTCGGCGGCGTGCGCGGCAAGGGCCTCAAGACCCTGGCGGCGCTGCCGCTGCGACTGCTCAAGGCCTTCTCCCAGGCCCGCGCCGTGATGCGCCGCGTCCAGCCCGATGTGGTGATAGGCCTGGGCGGCTACCTCACGGTTCCCGGCGGGCTGATGGCGGCCATGTCCGGCGTGCCCGTGGTGCTGCACGAGCAGAACTCCGTGGCCGGCATGGCCAACAAGGTGGTGGCCACGGTGGCCAAGCGCGTGTTCACGGCCTTCCCCAAGGTGTTTGCCAAGGGCGAGTGGGTGGGCAATCCGCTGCGCCAGGCTTTCACCGAGCAGCCCGATCCCGCGCGGCGCTTTGCGGACCGTGCCGGTCCGCTGAAGCTGCTGGTGGTGGGCGGCAGCCTGGGCGCCAAGGCCTTGAACGAGATCGTGCCCCAGGCCCTGGCCCTGATTCCCGCCGACCAGCGTCCGCAGGTCAGGCACCAGAGCGGCGCGGCCCAGATCGACGCGCTGCGCGCCAACTATGCGGCGGCCGGCGTGCAGGCCGAACTCACGCCTTTCATCGACGACACGGCCAAGGCTTTTGCCGAGGCCGATGTCATCGTCTGCCGCGCTGGCGCCAGCACCGTGACCGAGATCGCGGCCGTGGGCGCCGCGGCGATCTATGTGCCGTTCCCGGCCGCCGTGGACGACCACCAGACCAGCAATGCGCGCTTCCTGGTGGACGCCGGTGCCGGGTGGTTGTTGCCGCAAAGTACTTTGAACCCCCAAGGGTTGGCTGAAATGCTACAAAATATGCAGCGTGCGACGCTGCTGGAGCGCGCTGAACTAGCGAAGAAAATGCAAAAGATCGATGCCACCGCGAAGGTGGTCGCCGCTTGTGAGGAGTTGGCCGCATGAAACACGCCATCCATCACATTCACTTTGTCGGTATTGGCGGCGCCGGCATGAGCGGCATCGCCGAAGTGCTGCACAACCTGGGCTATGCCATTTCGGGCTCCGACCTGGCCGACAGCGCCACGCTGCGCCGCCTGGGCAGCCTGGGCATCAAGACCTTTGTGGGCCATGCCGTGGGCAATATCGCGGGCGCCGATGTCGTGGTCACCTCCACGGCCGTGCATGGCGACAACCCCGAAGTCGTGGCGGCGCGCGAGAAGAAGATCCCCGTCGTGCCGCGTGCGCTGATGCTGGCCGAGCTGATGCGCTTCAAGCAGGGCATCGCGATCGCCGGCGCCCATGGCAAGACCACCACCACCAGCCTGGTGACCAGCGTGCTGGCCGAGGCCGGGCTGGATCCGACCTTTGTGATCGGCGGCAAGCTCAACAGCGCGGGCGCCAATGCCAAGCTCGGCCATGGCGACTACATTGTGGTCGAGGCCGACGAGTCCGACGCCTCCTTCCTGAACCTGCTGCCGGTGATGGCCGTGGTCACGAATATCGACGCGGACCACATGGAGACCTACGGCCACGACTTTGGCCGTCTCAAGCAGGCCTTCGTGGACTTTCTGCACCGCATGCCGTTCTACGGCCGCGCCATTCTGTGCGTGGACAGCCCCGCGGTCCGCGAGATCCTGCCCAAGCTGGCGCGCCCCGTGACCACCTACGGCTTTGCCGAAGATGCGCAGGTGCGTGCCGTCAACGTGCGCGCCGAAGGCGGTCGCATGTGCTTTACCGTGCGCCGCAGCAACGGCCAGAGCTATCCCGATCTGGATGTGGTGCTGAGCCTGCCCGGCGAGCACAACGTGCTGAACGCGCTGTCGGCCGTGGCCGTGGCCATGGAGCTGGAAATCTCGGACGAGGCGCTGCTGCGCGCGCTCGAGGGCTTCAAGGGCGTGGGTCGGCGCTTTCAGCGCTATGGCGAGCTGCCAGCCAGCAACGGCGGGACCTTCACCGTCATTGACGACTACGGCCACCACCCGGTCGAGATGGCGGCCACGCTGGCTGCGGCGCGCGGCGCCTTCCCGGGCCAGCGCCTGGTGCTGGCCTTCCAGCCCCATCGCTACAGCCGCACGCGCGACTGCTTTGAGGACTTCGTGAAGGTCATAGGCAGTGCCGACTCCGTACTGCTGGCCGAGGTCTATGCGGCGGGCGAGTCGCCCATAGTCGCGGCCGACGGCCGCTCGCTGGCCCGTGCTTTGCGCGTGGCCGGCAAGGTCGAACCTGTATTTGTGGAAAACATTGCCGATATGCCGGCGGCCATCGCCGCGAATGCACAAGGTGGCGATGTATTGCTCTGCATGGGTGCGGGCTCCATTGGTGCCGTGCCCGGAAAGCTGGTTGAGATGCTCTCGAAAGATGAGCTGAGTGTGCAAGAGGGGAATGCGCAATGAGCACATTTGGCACCAATATTGATGTGAAGGCTCTGGGCAAGGTGGCCGTGCTCATGGGCGGGCGCTCGTCCGAGCGCGAGGTGTCGCTGATGTCGGGCTCGGGCGTGCTTGCCGCGCTGCAGTCCAAGGGCGTGGACGCTCACAAGTTCGACCCCGCCGAGCAGGGCCTGGACCAGCTCAAGGTGCAGGGCTTCGACCGCTGCTTCATCGCGCTGCATGGCCGCTATGGCGAGGACGGCACGGTGCAGGGTGCGCTCGAGCTGCTGGGCATTCCCTATACGGGCTCCGGCGTGATGGCTTCGAGCATCGCCATGGACAAGGTCATGACCAAGCGTATCTGGCGCTTCGAAGGCCTGCCCACTCCCGACTGGCGTCTGGTCTCCAGCGCCGAGGAAACGCGCGCCGCTCTGGCGGCGCTGGGCGCACCCATGATCGTCAAGCCCGCGCGCGACGGATCGAGCATCGGCCTGACCAAGGTCATGAATGCCGAGGAATGCGCCAAGGCCTACGAGCTGGCGGCCCAGTACGACCTGGAAGTGCTGTGCGAGCAGTTCATTGCCGGCGACGAGACCACCTGCCCGGTGCTGGGTGCCGATGCCGGCGCCCATGCGCTGCCGGTGATCCGCATCGTGGCGCCCGAAGGCAATTACGACTACCAGAACAAGTATTTCACCGACACCACGCAGTACCACTGCCCCAGCGGTCTGCCGGCCGAGGAAGAGGCCGAGATCCAGCGCATCGTGGTCAAAGCCTTCCGCACGCTGGGCTGCCGCGGCTGGGCGCGCGCCGACATCATGATCCGCGCCAGCGACCGCAAGCCTTTTCTGCTGGAGATCAATACCTCGCCGGGCATGACGGGGCACTCGCTGGTGCCCATGGCGGCGCGAGCCTCCGACGTGAGCTATGAAAACCTGTGCCTGGGCATTCTGGCCAGCAGCACGCTGGATGGAGAAGCGCAGCTGCCATGACCCGCAACCCACCCACAGCCGTCGTGCCGTTCGACGTCAAGCTCATGAACATCACCGCCACGGTGATGTTCATGGGGTGCTTGGCTGCGTGCGTGACGGCCGTGGGCTGGTGGCTGATGCGGACCCCGGCCTTCAACATCGGCCGGATCGTGGTCGAAGGCGAGCTGGTGCACAACAACGCCGTGACGCTGCGCGCGAATGTGGCACCGGCGCTCAAGGGCAATTTTTTCACGGTGGACCTGAAGTCGGCCCAGCATGCTTTCGAGCAGGCCCCCTGGGTGAAGGAGGCTCAGGTGCGCCGCGAGTACCCCAACGGTCTACGCGTCATCCTCAAGGAGCATGTGGCCGAGGCCTTCTGGGGGCCAGACACGGGCACCGGCCTGGTGGACAAGGCCGGCGAGGTGTTCGAGGCCAATCTGGGCGAGCTGGACCGCGAAGGGCTGCCGCGGCTGCAGGGGCCCGAGGGCTCGGCTCCGCGCGTGCTGCAGATGTTCCGCATGCTGGCTCCGGTACTGAAGCCCCTGAACGTCGGCCTGGACGGCCTGATGCTGGATGCGCGCGGCGGCTGGGAAATGGCGCTGGACAACGAAGCCGTGATCAAGCTGGGCGGCGGAACGGCCGAAGAGGTGCTGCAGCGCGTGCAGCGCTTTGTGCGCACGCTGCCCCAGATCACCTCTCAATACAAGCGCACGGCCGTGGCCCTGGAGTCCGCCGATCTGCGTTACGACGATGGCTATGCCTTGCGACTCAAGGGCGTGACCACCGGTTCCTCCGCCGCGGCGACACCGGCCAGGGCGAGGCGATGAACAGGAGCAGGGGAGCACGCATGCAAGGCGCACACAAAGACAAGACAGAACCTACCGGGGGCGGAAGCTGATATGGCAAGAGAATACAAGGATGTGATCGTTGGGCTGGATATCGGCACGGCCAAAGTGATGGCGGTGGTGGCCGAAGTCATGTCCAACGGCGAGCTCAAGCTGGCGGGCCTGGGCGTGGCGCCCAGCAACGGCCTCAAGCGCGGCGTGGTCGTGAATATCGACGCCACCGTGCAAAGCATCCAGCAGGCCTTGAAGGAGGCCGAGCTGATGGCCGACTGCAAGATCCAGCGCGTCTGCACGGGCATTACGGGCAGCCATATCCGCGGCCTCAACTCCAGCGGCATGGTGGCCATCAAGGACAAGGAAGTCTCGGCCACCGATATGGCCCGCGTGATGGAAACCGCCAAGGCCATCAATATCTCCTCCGACCAGCGCCTGCTGCTGGTGGAGGCGCAGGAATTCGTGATCGACGGCCAGGAAGTGCGCGAGCCCATAGGCATGAGCGGCATCCGCCTGGAGGCCAAGATCCATATCGTGACCGGCGCCCAGAGCGCGGCCGAGAACATCATCAAATGCGTGCGCCGCTGCGGCCTGGAAGTCGAGCAGCTGCTGCTCAACCCGCTGGCATCGGCCCAGGCCGTGCTCACCGATGACGAACGCGAGCTCGGCGTGGCCGTGGTCGACATCGGCGCCGGCGCCACCGACGTGGCCATCTTCACCGGCGGAGCGATCCGCCACACGGCCGTGATTCCCATCGCCGGCGACCTGATCACCAGCGACATCGCCATGGCGCTGCGCACGCCCACCAAGGATGCCGAGGACATCAAGGTCGAGAACGGCTATGCCAAGCAGTTGCTGGCCGATCCCGATGCCCAGGTCGAGGTGCCAGGCCTGGGCGACCGCAGCCCGCGCATGATCAGCAAGCAGGCGCTGGCCGGCGTGATCGAGCCCCGCGTGGAAGAGATCTTCTCGCTGGTGCAGCAGGTCATCCGCGAATCGGGCTACGAGGAAGTGCTGTCCTCGGGCATCGTGCTTACGGGCGGCAGCGCCGTCATGCCCGGCATGATCGAACTTGGCGAGGACATCTTCCTCAAGCCCGTGCGCCGCGGCCTGCCCAAGTACTCGGGCGCGCTGGCCGACATGGTCGCCCAGCCGCGCGCGGCCACCGTCATGGGCCTGCTCGACGAGGCACGCCTGGCACGCATGCGCGGCTACAAGGTGGCGCAGAAGAGCGGCTCCATGAAAACCGCTTTCGGCCGGTTCAAGGACTTCATCGTGGGGAACTTTTGATATGAGCACTCATCGCATGTTCATCACCGGCCCACCCATGACGGTTTTTTCGCGGCATCGGCGACGAAGACCGAGACCGCTTCACGATTTGACGATTTCTTTTCCACAGCAGCGACCTACCACCACTAGAGAACAGGAGCACCACCATGCCTATCGACATGATTGAAGTTGAAGAGTTCAACCAAGGCACGCAGATCAAGGTGATCGGCGTCGGCGGCGGCGGCGGCAACGCCGTCGACCACATGATTGAACGCAATGTGCAAGGCGTTGAGTTCATCACCGCCAACACCGATGCGCAGGCCCTGCTGCGCAGCCGTGCACATCGCACCATTCAACTCGGTGGCAGTGGCCTGGGTGCAGGCAGCAAGCCCGACAAGGGTCGCGAGGCTGCCGAGGTCGCTGTGGAAGACATCCGTGCCGCCATCGAAGGCGCGCATATGCTCTTTATCACGGCCGGCATGGGCGGTGGTACTGGCACGGGTGCCGCTCCTGTGATCGCCCGCGTCGCCAAGGATATGGGCATTCTGACGGTGGGTGTGGTGACCAAGCCTTTCGAGTGGGAAGGCGGCCGCCGCATGCAGAACGCTGACTCCGGCCTGGCCGAGCTGGAAGCCAATGTGGACTCGCTGATCGTGGTGCTCAACGAAAAGCTGCTCGACGTGCTGGGTGACGATATCTCCCAGGACGAGGCTTTCGCCCATGCCAACGATGTGCTCAAGAATGCCGTGGGCGGCATTGCCGAGATCATCAACGAGTACGGCCATGTGAACGTCGACTTCGAAGACGTGCGCACCGTGATGGGCGAGCCCGGCAAGGCCATGATGGGCACGGCAAAGGCCGCCGGTCCCGACCGCGCGCGCATCGCCGCCGAGCAGGCCGTGGCCTGCCCGCTGCTGGAAGGCATCGACCTGTCCGGCGCCAAGGGCGTGCTGGTGCTGGTGACGGCCGCCAAGGGCAGCCTCAAGCTGTCCGAGTCGCGTCTGGCCATGTCCACCATCAACGCCTACGCTTCGCCCGACGCCCATGTGATCTATGGTGCGGCCTACGACGATTCGCTGGGCGATGAAATCCGCGTGACCGTGGTAGCCACCGGCCTGTCGCGTCCCAACGTGCGTCGCCAGAGCATCCAGGTGGTGCAGGGCGGTCTGCGTACCGGCACCGACAACGTGGCCGTGGGCCTGCCGCCCCTGAGCGGAAACGTGGGTATGGACTTTGGTACGGCCAACACCAATGTGCCCAGCGTCTGGCGCACCAACCGCAGCCAGGCTTCGGAGCGAGTGAGCGCCCTGGCTTCCGGCGGCATGGAAGACGTGGAAATCCCCGCCTTTCTGCGCAAGCAGGCGGATTAACACCCCCCTGAGCCGCTGCGCCTGGGCGGTCCCGCGCCTTCCCCCTCTCTCTTCGGGAGGGGGGGGCGACAGCCTCGCTGCGCGGCGGCGCTTGCTCGCTGTCTCTGTGATGGGAGATGCCTGTTTGGAGGATCTTGGCGGTCAGCCGCAAAGGCTTCTGGTTCGTTAAGGACTGAGGCCTCATCAGTTCGCTGTATGGCAGCGATTAATACAACCCTGAGATGGCTATGCTGTCTCGGGGTTGTCACATTTAAAATGGCAACATGCTCCAACAACGCACCATCAAGACGATTTCCC
>JAFAIY010000420.1 GCA_019236485.1 Comamonas sp.
CGGCCGTGATGAACCCTTCAAAGGCACCGAAGTCCCCCGCAAGAGCGTGGCAGCGCTGGTGACAAAGTTATCTGACCTCATGTGTGGAATCTGTATCTAGGGTCCTGGCAAGCATCCTCTGGCCCAAGACAATTCAATCTCTCCAACGTATCCTTGGCTAGGCCTGAGGAGATCAACGCTCAGAGCTCTATGCCTGAGTTTCTCAACCCTGTACTGAACGGGGGTGGGCATAGCCTAGCCTCCTAGGGCGCTTAGGCTAGACCTTCAAGGTTGGCTGAACTGAACGTATGGAGCCGCACTACCCGCCAGCCTTTCGCGTGACGGTGTGGGCTGCTGCCGTCGCAGGTTTCTCAACGCGTTCCCCCAGTACCTGCTTATCCCCACAGTCCTGGCGCATAGGCGTCAACTGAGGCGGTACTTCACAGTTCGCCGGCCACTATCGTGACCAGCTTGCCCAAAGCCCGGATTGTCGTTCGGCGCAAGGAGCAAGTTATCCATCTGCTGCTTCAAGCGAGTCTTGCAATGGCAAGGTCGCTCAGCATTCCGGCGGCATGGTGCGCGGCGGGGCTGTTTTCAGCTCGTACAAATTAATATAGAAAAAATCGAGCAAAACTGTAGCTTCCCTTTCTCACTTACAACTGGTCAGCCTGCAATCTCTGGGCGACTTGCCCCTAGGCAGGTAGACATCCGTGGCCAGTTGGCATCTGCTTTGCAGCGGCGCAGACGAGGTTTTGACGGCAACTGTGGGACCAAAGGCCGCCACCTGTTCATGGGCAGAACCGGGGGCAGCAGCGAACGCTAGCTAGCACCAATCATGCAATCTCCCGAGCAATCTCAATAAGCGTCTTGCTCGACAGGTGGCCAACCAGGGCTGCTTCGGCAGCAACCATAGACGCCTCCAGAAACCGGTTTGCTGCTGCTTCGACAGGGCATTGCGGATTGTCCGTGGCAGGACCGAACGCAAAGACTTGGCCGCCTCGTGTTGCACGATGGACATCGGCTACGGTCAACTGGGCGAAGTTGGCTGTCAACGTCCAGCCGCCGCCTCTCCCTCCGGTGGAAACTACATACCCAGCATCGCGAAGGCCGGCCATTGTTCGACGAACTACGACAGGGTTAGTTTTCAACATCGCAGCGATGGTGTCTGAGGTCGTAGAGCCACCGCGGAGGTGCATGTGAATCAGCACGTGAAGTAACCGCGCAAGGCGAGTGTCTTGAGGCATACAAGCATTGCGTAACTCTATATGTTACGCTTTTGTCGTTGAATTGAAGGAAGTGACTATGACAATGACTCGACACCATACTGTGCGCGCCCAGGGCCTGCATTTTGAAGTGGCTGAACAAGGCCAAGGCCCTCTCGTTTTGCTTTGCCACGGATTTCCGGAGACCTCGCATGCATGGCGTCACCAGCTGCCAGCGCTGGCCCAGGCGGGCTATCGAGCTGTGGCTCCCGACCTGCGCGGTTTCGGCGGGAGTGACTGTCCCGCGAGCGAGGAAGCCTACGGCCTGCTCGAACTGGTCGGCGACTTGGTTGGTATGGTCGACGCGCTTGGCGAGCAGCAAGCCGTCCTTGTAGGCAACGATTGGGGCGCCACATTGGCGTGGCAAGCTGCACGACTGAGACCAGACCGCTTTCGTGCCGTCGCTAGTCTGGGCGTGCCCATGATGAGTCGGGCGCCTCTGCGACCCAGCCAGCTATTCCCCAGGACGGAAGACACATGGTTCTATGTTCACTACTTCTCGGAGCCCGGTTTAGCGGAGCACGACTTGCAGGCCAACGTCGAATTATCCCTGCGGCAAATTTACTTTGCCGCTTCAGGTGAGGCAGGTCCTCGCGATGATCCGGCAACGCCTAACCCTTTTGGCCGAGCTCCTCGCAAGCAACCCTTCTTGGACACTCTTCCAATACCAACAGAGCTGCCAAGCTGGCTTGCGCCCGAAGACATGGATGCGTTTGTGAAAGCCTTCAGTCGAACGGGCTTCACTGGTGGGCTCAACTACTACCGTAATCTCGACCGGAACTGGCGTTGCGAGGCTGCATTTGATGGCCTTCGCGTCGAGGTACCCGCGCTTTACATAGTCGGAGAGCGCGATACCGGTCTGGCGAT
>JAFAIY010000608.1 GCA_019236485.1 Comamonas sp.
GTTTCATGGCAATGTGGACATCCGGCAGATCTCGCTGGCTTTCGATGGCTACGGCCGGGTCAAGGCACTGAATGGCCAGGAAGGCGAACGCGTGAAAACGGGAGCCCTGCTGGGCAGGCTGGACACACAGACCACGGCCTTGCAGGCCGAGCAGGCGCTGGCGCAGATCGAGGTCCAGCGCCAGTCGCTTTTGCGCCTGCGCAACGGCGCGCGCCCACAGGAGATTGCACAGGCCAGCAGTCGGCTGCTGGCCAGACAGGCTGATGCCGCCCGTGCCGAAAAAGACCTGGCGCGTCTGCAAAGCGTTGCGGCCAACACCCAGGGGCGGGGGGTGAGCGCGCAGGACCTGGATAGAGCCAAGAGCGCCACGCAGGTGGCCCAGGCCCAGGTCGCGGAGCAGCAGCAGGCGCTGCGCCTGATCCAGGAGGGGCCGCGCAAGGAGGAGATTGCGATGGCCGAAGCCCAGCTCAAGGCCTCGCAGGCGCAGCTGGCCTTGCTGCAGCACCAGATCGATCTGGGTGAGCTCAGGTCTCCCGCCGACGCCGTCATCCGCTCCCGCCTGCTCGAGCCCGGGGATATGGCCACGCCGCAGCGGCCCGTGTTTGCTCTGGCCCTGCTCCAGCCCAAATGGGTGCGCATCTATGTCGATGAGACCAGGCTCGGCAGGCTCAGGCCGGGCATGGAGGCGCGTGTGCTGACCGACAGCCAGCCCGGTCAGGCTCTGGCAGGCAAAGTCGGCTATATCTCGTCGATGGCCGAGTTCACGCCCAAGTCGGTGCAGACCGAGGAGCTGCGCACCAGCCTTGTCTATGAGGTGCGCGTGCAGATCGAGGACCCCCGGGACCTGTTGCGCCTGGGCCAGCCCGCGACCGTACACCTGGCAGCGGACGCCGTACGATGAACGACGCCGCCACCATCCTTGCCGCCGGCCTGCGCAAGACCTTCAAGGCGCCGGATGGCGGCGCCCTGCATGCGATCGATGAGGTATCTCTGCGCGCGCGCCCCGGCGAGCTGACGGCGCTGGTCGGCCCCGACGGCGCGGGCAAGACCACGCTGCTGCGCATGATGGCCGGCCTGCTCAAACCCGACGGGGGCAGCTTGCAGGTGCTGGGCATCGATGTCACCCAAAACCCTCAGGCGGTGCAGGATCGCATCAGCTATATGCCCCAGCGTTTCGGCCTGTATGAGGATCTGAGCGTCCAGGAAAACCTCGATCTATACGCCGATCTGCACGGCGTGCCGCAGGAGCTCAGGCGCGAGCGCTTCGCGCGCATGCTGGAGATGGTCGACATGGCGCGCTTTACCGGGCGGCCGGCGGGCCAGCTGTCGGGTGGCATGAAGCAGAAGCTGGGCCTGGCCTGCACTCTGGTGCGCTCCCCGGACCTGCTCCTGCTCGACGAACCCAGCGTGGGCGTCGATCCGCTGTCGCGGCGCGATCTGTGGAAGATCGTGCAGCAGCTGGTCGATGCGGAAAAGCTGAGCGTGATCGTCAGCACCGCCTATATGGATGAGGCCCAGCGCTGCGAGCAGGTCTATGTGCTGCATGCGGGCCGTTTGCTGGCCGAAGGCTCGCCGGCCTCGCTGACGGAACGCGCCCGGGGCCTCAGCTATACGGCCATTCCGCCCGCGCAGCTGCCGGCCCGCGATCTGCAGGCGCGCCTGCTCGACGCCGCAGAGCTGATCCTGGATGCCGTGCCCAGGGGGAATACCGTGCATTTCGTGCGCCGGCCGGAGACCGATGAACGGGATCTGGCCCGGATACTCGGAGGCGCCGAGCTCCACACGCGCCCCGCCGAGCTCGAAGATGCGTTCATGATGCTGCTGCGGCGCCATCAGCAGGAGCCAGGCCCGGACACGGCTCGGCCGGAGCCGCCCAGGCGCCCCATCGCCGGCGGCCAGGAGCATGGGCCATTGATCGTGGTGCGCGATCTGGTGCGCAAATTCGGCGATTTCACCGCGGTGGCAAGCACCTCGTTCGACGTCAATCGCGGCGAGATATTCGGTCTGCTCGGTCCCAATGGCGCGGGCAAGACCACCACGTTCCGCATGCTCTGCGGCCTGCTGCCGGCCACCAGTGGCCACCTGGAAGTTGCGGGGTTGAACCTGCGCACGGCCCGGGCGCAGGCACGCGGGCGCATAGGCTATGTGGCACAGAAGTTTGCGCTCTACGGCAATCTGACGGTGCGCGAGAACCTGGAGTTTTTCGGCGGCGCCTACGGGCTGCGCGGCCAGGCCAGACAGAAACGGCTCGGCGCGATGATGGAGCAGTTCGGACTCGAGCCCCAGGCGCTCAGCGGCATGCTCTCCGTCGGCTACAAGCAGCGCCTGGCGATGGCCGTGGGACTGCTGCACGAGCCGGAAATCCTGTTCCTCGACGAGCCGACCAGCGGCATAGACCCGCTGGCGCGCCGCGCCTTCTGGCGCACCATCACGGCACTGGCGCAAACCGGGGTGAGCATCATCATCACCACGCACTTCATGGAAGAAGCCGAATACTGCGACCGCATCGCGATCCAGGACTCCGGCAGGGTGCTCGCGCTTGGCACACCGCAGCAGGTCCGCGAACAGGCGGGCGGAAACAGCGCCACCGACATGAACCACGCCTTCATCGCCATCGTCGAACAGAGCCGCGGCCAGGTCGCGCAGAACGAAGCCGGAGGCAGAACATGAATGCCGGCTTTCTCAGACGCTTCAGCGCACTGCTGCGCAAGGAAGTGCGGCAGATGCTGCGCGACAGAAGCACCATGACCGTCGGCCTGCTGCTTCCCGCCGCGCTGATTCTGCTGTTTGGCTATGGGCTGTCGTTCGACGTGAAGAACGCTCCGGTGGCGGTGGTCATGGAGGACAGCTCCCCCATGGCGCGCGAGATCGTCGACGGCCTGCAGGGCTCGTCCTATCTGTCCCCCGTCTGGTCGACGAATATGGTCGACGCCGAGGCCCGGATACGCGCGGGCGCTGTGGACGGCATTGTGCGCATTCCGCCGGACTTCTCGCGGCGTCTCGCGGCCGGCGATGCCCATGTACAGTTGCTGCTCAATGGCGCCAACACCACGCTCGCACAGGCGGTCGAAGCCTATGTCGGCGGCGCTCTTGCCTCCTCGATGCTAAAACAGGCCGATCGCAGCGGCAGCGACCGTGAGGGCATGCAGCCCGGAACCAGCAGCATCGAGGTGGTGCAGCGCATCTGGTTCAACGAGGCCGGCAACAGCACCTGGTATCTGGTGCCTGGCCTGCTGGTGCTGGTGCTCACGCTGATCGGGGCCTTTCTCACCTCGCTGCTCATCGCCCGCGAATGGGAGCGCGGCACGCTCGAATCCCTGTTCGTGACACCGGCACACCCGACCGAGCTGGTGCTGGCCAAGCTGGTGCCCTATCTGGCCATCGGGGCCATCGATCTGCTGCTATGCCTGCTGGCGGCCCGATTTCTTTTCGATGTGCCCATGCGCGGCTCGCTGTGGGTCATCGTCTGCATCTCCATGCTGTATCTGAGCGTCTCCCTGCTGCTGGGATTGCTGATCTCCGGCCTCACGCGCAATCAGTTTCTTGCGAGTCAGGTCGCTCTGGTCACCAGCTTCATGCCCGCGATGATGCTCTCGGGCTTTGTCTTCGACCTGCGCAATGTCCCGCTGGCGGTCCAGGCGGTGAGCCATGTGCTGCCGGCCACCCACTTCATGGGCTTGATCAAGACGCTTTTCCTCGCCGGCAACGACTGGCCAGGCATAGCGCGCAGCAGCATCATCCTCAGCGGGTATGCGCTGCTGCTGACCCTCGCGGCCCGGCGCACGCTGCGCAAGACTCTGGATTGACGACCATGGCGACGCTTGCACAGCTTGGCGCGTTGATCCTCAAGGAACTGCTGGCTCTCATCAAGGAGCCATCGAGCCGCATCATCCTGTTCGCGCCGGCGCTGATGCAGGCGCTGCTGTTCGGCTATGGCGCCACCTATGACCTCAAGCATGTGCCCTATGCGGTGCTGGACCAGAGCCGCAGCGCCGCATCGGTGGAACTGCTGGCACGGCTGGACGGCAGCGGAGTTTTCGAGCGCGAAGCGACATTGACGTCCTCACGGCAGATCGCGGCACAGATTGACGGCGGGAAGGTACTGATGGCGATCAGCATCCCCGCCGATTTTCAGGACCGGCTCGCAGCAGGTCAGACTGCGCCGCTGCAGCTGATTCTTGATGGACGCAATTCCTCCACCGCGACGGCAGCCTCCGGCTATGTGGCGACGATCGTGGCCGACTACAACGCCTCGCTGGCCGGTGGCGGCCAGAGCGTCGCGATTGAGCGGCGTGCCTGGTACAACCCGAACCTGGAATCCCGCTGGCTGCTGATGCCCGGCCTGATCGCGGCCCTGAGCATGGTCCAGACCCTGCTGATATCTGCCCTCTCGGTCGCGCGCGAGCGAGAGCAGGGCACTTTCGATCAACTGCTGGTCACGCCACTCACACCCATGCTCATTCTGATCGGCAAGGCACTGCCGGCAATTCTGGTGGGACTGCTTCAGTCCAGCATCATCTTTCTGATCATCCGCTTCTGGTTCCAGATCCCCATGAACGGCTCGGTAGCCCTGCTGTACCTGGGCCTGCTGAGCTTCAACATCGCGGTGGTCGGCGTGGGGCTTTCGATCTCGGCGCTGTCGACGAGCATGCAGCAGGCCATGCTCTACACCTTTCTCCTCATCATGCCCCTGATGCTGCTCTCCGGCCTGCTGACCCCGGTGCGCAATATGCCGGAGCCGCTACAGATTGCGACCTATGCCAATCCGCTGCGTTTTGGCATGAGCATTGTGCGCAGCGTTTATCTCGAGGGCGCGGGACTGGCGGAGATCGGCCTCGAATTCATCCCCTTGCTAGCCTTAGCCATGGTCACGCTGCCGCTGGCCGCCTGGCTGTTTCGCAACCGCATGTATTGATGGTGAGCCGCCTCATGTTCGAACCGCATGCCCCCACTCACCCGCTGCGCTTCGGCCTTATGGCCGGCGCGCTGGCTTTGGCGGGTTGCACGGCGCTGGGCCCCGATTTCAGCAGGCCCGCGGCGTCCGGCCCGGACACCTGGTCCGGCTGGCATGCTGCCGATGAGTCCCTGCTCCTGCCTGTGGACGCCACGCGAGCGCTGTCCGCGCGGTGGTGGCAGGCGTTCAACGACCCGACCCTGAATCGGCTGGAGCAGCGCGCCTTCGAGGCCAGCCCCGATCTGCAGAGCGCCGCGCTTCGCTTTGCCCAGGCCCGCATACAGCGCAGCGTGGTCTCTGCCCAGCGCGGACCGGGAGTCGATGCAGCCGCAGCCGTCGGCCGCCAGCGCCAGAGCGAATACGGAGCGGCCACGCGCATGCTCGACCTCATAGGCGGCAACCGCGCTGCCCTGGCCCAGGCTTTGAGCCGGCCGTTCACGCTCTACCAGGTGGGATTTGACGCCTCCTGGGAACCTGACCTCTGGGGGCGCGTAAGCCGCTCCATCGAAGCCGCCGACGCGGACCTCGACGCTCAGGCGGCGCTGCTGGATCTCGCGCGTCTGGCCCTGGCCAGCGATTTGGCGCGCAACTACTTTGAGCTGCGAACCACTCAGCGTCAGATACATCTGGCGCGGGAAGACATTGCGGCTCTGCGCGAGCGCACCGAGATTCTGCGAGAGCGCGTGAAAGCCGGTGTCATCGAGCATGGCGATCTGGACCGGCAGCAGGCCGAACTGGCAGCGCTCGACGCCCAGTTGCCCGGCCTACTGGCGCAGGAAGGCGTGAGCCTCAACCAGATCGCGCTGCTTCTGGGCGAAGCACCGGGCGGCCTGAGCCGTGAGCTTGCCGCCCCGCTCGACGCAGGCCCTGCGGCCTTACCGGACTTCGCCCTGGGCCTGCCCTCGGAAGTCGCCAGGCGCAGACCCGACATCCTGGTCGCCGAGGCGCGCCTGCACCGTGCGACGGCCAATATCGGCGTGGCCAGGGCCGAGCTCTATCCCAGCATCCGGCTCGGTGCGCATTTCGGCTACGAATCCTATCTGGGCAAAGAGTTCGGCGACTGGCGCAGCCGCACCTGGTCCATCGGGCCAAGCCTGAACCTGCCGCTGTTCGATGGCGGCCGGCGCAAAAGCGTGGTGGTTCTGCGGGAACTCGAGCAGCAGGAGGCCGCCGTGAACTATCAGCGGACGGTGCTCCAGGCATGGCAGGAAATCGACGATGCGCTCACCGCCTATGCCGCCGAGCTGCAACGCGCGGAACACCTCAAAGACCGGGTGCGCAGTGCCGCCGATGTCTATGCGCTGTCCCGGGCCCGCTACGCAGCAGGCGCCACGGACTTCATCGCGGCGCTGGATGGCCGGCGCAGCCTGCTCCAGGCGCGCCGCGATCTGGCGTCCAGCGAAGGACGTTTGAGCACGCAATATGTGGCGATCAACAAAGCCATCGGCAATGTACGCTAGGTATTTCGGCCACTGAAACGGACCGAGCCCCGCACCGCCCCCCGATCCGGAAAACATTCAGCAACAAAGAAAAAAGGCTCCTAGCCAAAGCTAGGAACCCTTATCTATTTTGGTCGGAATGGCGGGATTCGAACTCGCGACCCCTTGCACCCCATGCAAGTGCGCTACCAGGCTGCGCTACATTCCGTGTCGATGGGACGAATTATAGGGACAAAAAATAACCTCCCCGGGGAAAGCGCGAACTTTTTTCAAAAAAGTGTCAGAAGGGTCCGACGCGGGCCGCGCGCTCACCTGGCGGTTGCAGGCTCGCTGCCCAGGGAAAGCAGGTCGTCCAAGATAAGGAGTTCAGCCCAGGCCCGGCTCCCCATCCATTCAGCACAGTGATATGTAAGCGCAGGGATTGAGTGCCCCGACCCATGGATCGCCACGGGAATAACTATTATTCCTGCGCGACTCTCTTGCCATGGCTTGCCTCGGCGCAACAGCTTGTCGCAGCAGGCGCTGCGCCGGATCGCCGCCAACCGTGCAGCACGCACCAAGGCGGTGCATACAGGTACTTCCCCCTGTCTTGCTGATGTGAAAAAACCACTGTCATCTCGCCGAAACGATGATTTCATTGGCTTCTGCGACGTCCAGGCCCGGAGACTGCGCCTGGCGCCGCTATATTTCCAAACGTAACTCAAACATTCAACAAGAGAGAACTCCATGAAGAAGACTTTCATCGCCATGGCTGCGGCCCTGGCCGGCACCGGTGCGGCCTACGCTCAGAGCAATGTGCAGCTGACCGGCTTGGCCGAT
Source organism: Comamonas sp. (assembly GCA_019236485.1). GTDB lineage: Bacteria > Pseudomonadota > Gammaproteobacteria > Burkholderiales > Burkholderiaceae_C > Comamonas. The sequence goes on from JAFAIY010000608.1 coordinate 7,213, forward strand.
ATGTATGCCGGCTCCGTCAAGATGGCCGGCCAGGACCGCAAGTCGGTCGTGGGCTCCGGCGGCATGACCACCTCCTGGTGGGGCCTGAAGGGTACCGAAGACCTGGGCAGCGGCCTGAAGGTCGACTTCAACATCACCGCCTTCATGCGCATGGACACCGGCGAACCCGGCCGCTTCCCCGGCGACAGCTTCTTCTCGCGCGATGCCAACATCGGCCTGAACGGCAGCTTCGGCCGCATCGGCCTGGGCCGCGACAAGGCCCCCAACTTCCTGCCCACCATTCTGACCAACCCCTTTGGCGATTCGTTCACCATCTCGCCCCTGGTGCTGCACGCCAACACGCCCACCGCAGCCTGGGGCGGCGCCCGCCTGACCACGCCCGCCGATACCGGCTGGAGCAATATGCTGGTCTACACGACGCCCAACTTCAGCGGCCTGACCGCCAATGTGTACTACCAGTTCGGCGAGCAATCGACTGCCGGCAACAAGAGCAAGAAGAACGTGGGCGTGAACGCCCTGTACTCCAGCGGCCCCCTGAGCCTGACCGCTTTCTACGAGCGCGACCAGATCACCAACCCCGGCAACGGCGTCGTCATGCCCACCAAGACCGACTGGATGCTCGGCGGCAGCTATGACTTCAGCGTGGTGAAGCTCTACGCAACCTATGGCCAGGCCAAGGTCAAGGATCTGGACAGCAAGAGCAAGACCTACTCGCTGGGCCTGGACATTCCCGTTGCCGGCACCCCCGGCACCGTCAAGGCTGCCGTGGCCCGCACCAAGTACGAGGCTGTGACCGACGCCACCCGCACCACCGCAACGCTGGGCTACGACCACTTCCTGTCCAAGCGCACCGATGTCTACACCGCCCTGATGTATGACCGCGTGAGCGATGCCGATCCCAAGACCGGCACCAGCCTGATCGCCGGCATCCGTCACCGCTTCTAAGCGAGCGACGGCGGCGGGTCTGCTACCCGCCCCCCAGAAAAGCGAGGCCATGGCCTCGCTTTTTCTTTGGAACTTTCGGGGCCCCGGCCTATTTGGGCGCCGAGGCGTTCAGCAGCTGCAGGCGTCGCTCCGTTTGCGCGGCCATCGCGGCATCGCCGGCCTGCTGCGCGGCCTTGAGCTGCAGCAGCAGCCAGGCCATCAGGGGGCGGCGCCACCCCTGGGCCGACGCGGTATCGACACCGAGCTGCAGCAGGCCTGGCGACGCGCCGCAGCCGCGCAGCAGCACGGCTGCGGCCAGCAGCCTGGACATGGGCTCCTTGATCGCGGCCACCGTCTCCAGCAGGCCGTCGTCCGCTGCGCCGCCCGCGGCCAGCCGCGCGGCCACGGCGCGCTGGGCCTGCGGCAGCAGTTCCAGATCCTGGGCCAGGGGCTGGGCCTGCAGATAGCGCGCATAGGCCTGCTCCTCGGCCCTCGCATCCTGGGCCTGATATTCGGTGCAGCCGCTCCAGTCCAGGCTGGCCACCTGGGCCGCGCAACGCATCAGCTCCAGCTTGGCCGCCTGGTCCGGCCGGCCGGTGCTGGCCACGGCCTCGCGCGCTTTCTGCCACTGCAGGGTTTCGATGCGCTGCTGGCCCTGCAGATAGGCGGCGCTGGCTCTCTGGGCCGCGGCCTCGGCGTTCAAAGCCCAGTCGGGCGCCGGCGGCTGGTTGCCGCAGCCCGCAACCGCGACTACAGCCATAGCTGCCAGCGCTTTACACGCCTTGGCTGCCAGCGTTTTCTTATAAGAATCTGGGTTCATGGCAGTTTCAACTCCGGCTTATGGGCAAACGGCCATTTGCGCTGCAAATCGTTGAGCACCGACTCCAGCCGCAGCAGATTGCTCTCCACCTCGGCGCGCAAGGCGCCAAGATCCGTCGAAGCTTCGCGTGCATTGCTGCCTACCACCTGCATATCGGCCAGCACGGCATCGACCTTGGCCATGCTCTTGCGGGTATCAGCCAGCAGGGCGTTGAGCTGTTCGACCGTGACGCGCACCTGGGGCATGACCCCGTTGGCATCGAAGACCTGGCTGTCCGCGCGTGCCACCATGCGGTCCATGCGGCCCAGCACGGAGTTCGCCCGCTCCAGCAGCGCGCCCACCTTCTTCGCCTCTTCGTCGCTGCCCAGCACCACGCTCAGCGCACCGCCCTGGCCCTGCATGCGCTCGGCCAGCTTGCGCACCTCGGCCAGGGAAGCGCTGAGCGCCGAATCCGAGGCGGTCAAGGCCGCCATATTGGCCAGCAGCTCCTTGGCGGAATTGATGATCTGCGGCAGCTCGGCCATGGCATCGCCGCTGAGCACCGGGCGCACGGAGTCCGGCGGCAGCGGCGCATCGGTCAGCACCCCGCTATAGGCCTTGATGGTGGTGCCTCCGACAATTCCCTTGACCAGGGTGAAGACGCTGGACTGGCGCAGCCAATGGGCGTCCTTCTCGGGCACATCGACCAGGATGCGCACCGAGCCGTCTTCGGCCAGCTGGATCTCGCGCACCCGGCCTATGGGAAAGCCCGAGAACGTCATGTCCATGCCCGCGATCACGCCTTCGGAGTCGTCGGCGGTCAACACCAGGCGCTGCGTGGGCTCGAACACGCCGCGCGCATACAGCAGATAGCCGGCGGCGCCCAGGATCAGCAGCAGCGTCAGCAGCAGCAGCGCAGCCGCCTTGGCGCGCAGATGGGCCACGGGCTTGAGGTTGAGCAGCTCCTCGTCGATCAGTTGCTCCTCCGCCATCCGGGGTGCGGTCCCGCCCGTCGCCGACCCCGTCGGTCGCTCAGCATCGTGCCGGCTATCGATCATTGCTGCATCCTCATCAG
>JAFAIY010000626.1 GCA_019236485.1 Comamonas sp.
TCCTTCTTGCCCTTGACCGAGTTCAGCACGGTGTCGCCCTTGGTCAGAACGCCGGAGTACACGCGCACGAAGGTCAGCTGGCCCACGAACGGGTCGGTCATCAGCTTGAAAGCCAGAGCCGAGAACTTCTCGGCGTCGTCGGCCTTACGCGACAGCTTCTTCTCTTCGTCATCGGGGTCGGTACCGGTAACGTCAGGGATGTCCACGGGCGCGGGCAGATAGTCGATCACGGCGTCCAGCATGCGCTGCACACCCTTGTTCTTGAACGCGGTGCCGCACAGCATGGGCTGAATTTCCACAGCCAGCGTACGCGCACGGATACCGGCCTTCACGTCGGCTTCAGACAGGGTACCTTCTTCCAGGTACTTGTTCATCAGCTCTTCGTTGGCTTCGGCCGCCGCTTCCACCAGGTTTTCGCGCCACTTGTTGGCGGACTCCACCAGCTCGGCGGGGATGTCCTGGTATTCAAACTTCATGCCCTGGGAAGCTTCGTCCCAGATGATGGCCTTCATCTTGACCAGATCGACCACACCCTTGAAGTTGTCCTCGGCACCGATGGGGATCACCACGGGCACGGGATTGGCATTCAGACGCGTCTTCATCTGGTCCACGACCTTGAAGAAGTTGGCGCCGGTACGGTCCATCTTGTTCACGAAGGCCAGACGAGGCACCTTGTACTTATTGGCCTGACGCCACACGGTTTCGGACTGGGGCTGCACGCCGCCCACAGCGCAGTACACCATGCAAGCGCCGTCCAGCACGCGCATAGAACGCTCCACCTCAATGGTGAAGTCCACGTGGCCGGGGGTGTCGATGATGTTGAAACGGTGTTCGGGGTAGGACAGGTCCATACCCTTCCAGAAGCAGGTCACGGCAGCAGACGTAATCGTGATGCCGCGCTCTTGTTCCTGCTCCATCCAGTCGGTCGTAGCAGCGCCGTCGTGCACTTCGCCCAGCTTGTGGGTCACACCGGTATAGAACAGGATACGTTCTGTCGTGGTGGTTTTGCCTGCGTCGATGTGCGCCGAAATACCGATATTGCGGTAGCGCTCGATGGGGGTCTTGCGAGCCATGATGGATCCTTGATTGATCGTGTGTGAGATCTGCCTCGGCTAGTCTTACAGGACTGGAAAGGCAGTGATCTATATGGGGGCACTCAGAATCGAGACAAGGCCGCAGCAAAATCTTGCGTGCGGCCTCGTGCTCTCGAGCGAGAGTCCGATTAGAAGCGGAAGTGGCTGAAGGCCTTGTTGGCTTCGGCCATGCGGTGCACTTCGTCACGACGCTTCATAGCGCCGCCACGACCTTCGGTGGCTTCCATCAGCTCGTTGGCCAGGCGTTGAGCCATGGACTTTTCACCACGCTTGCGGGCGGCTTCCTTGATCCAGCGCATGGACAGAGCCAGACGACGGACGGGACGCACTTCCACGGGCACTTGGTAGTTAGCGCCACCCACGCGGCGGGACTTCACTTCCACCATGGGCTTGACGTTGTTGATAGCAACCACGAAGGCTTCCAGAGGATCCTTGCCGGGGTGCTTCTTTTCGATCAGGTCCAGAGCGCCATAAATGATGCGCTCGGCAACCGCCTTCTTGCCGCCTTCCATGATCACGTTCATGAATTTGGACAGCTCTACATTGCCGAACTTGGGATCCGGCAGAATTTCACGTTTGGGGACTTCGCGACGACGTGGCATTTTTTACCTCTATCTTTGCTTCAGTTGGCATCTTTTCAGATACCGCGAGAGCTATTCAAAACTCTCACTTACTCGACCCACACAGTCATCTGTGCTTCGGGTCACTACGTTTGACCGCGCCAGTCAGGCGAATCAAACACCGTTTGTGTTCAGAACCAGGGCTTACTTAGCCTTAGGCTTCTTGGCACCGTACTTCGAACGGGACTGCTTACGGTCCTTGACGCCTTGCAGGTCAAGAGAGCCGCGCACGATGTGGTAACGCACACCGGGCAAGTCCTTCACACGGCCGCCGCGCACCAGCACCACGCTGTGCTCTTGCAGGTTGTGGCCTTCACCGCCGATGTACGAGATCACCTCGAAACCGTTGGTCAGACGCACCTTGGCCACCTTACGCAGAGCCGAGTTAGGCTTCTTAGGCGTGGTGGTGTACACACGGGTGCATACGCCACGGCGCTGGGGGCAGTTTTCCATAGCAGGGCTCTTGGATTTAACAACTTCGACCGTGCGGCCCTGACGCACGAGTTGGTTAATGGTTGGCATTAATTAAACGTCCCTAAACGTGAATTTGCTTCGTGAAAGCAAAAGGTTTATTCACCCGAATCTTGTATTCAGGCGAAAACGTGAATCCCTTCGGAAATTCCGAAAAGCTCTCGACTGTACCAGTTTGCAAAGACCTGCACAACTGCCGCTGCCGAATGGCCTCGGTCCGCGCCGGCTCTTCGCGCGCCGGACAGAGGCCTGCCGCAGCGGGACAACTTACTTGATCCAGAGGCGGATGGTGTCCCACAGGCGGCCGAAGAAGCCGGCCTGCTCCACCCCGTCCAGCGCCACCAGCGGCACTTCGGCCACGGTGTCGGCACCCATCTTGACCTTGAGCGTGCCCATGGACTGGCCCTTGGCGATGGGCGCGATCAGCGGATCCTGGCGCACCACCTCGGTGCTCAGCTTGCCGCCGCTGCCCGCGGGCACGGTCACCACGATGGGGCCACCGGCCTTGCCGATCTTGACGGCGCCGGCCGCGCCCTTCCAGACCGCGGGCGTGGCCACGGGCTGGTCGGCGTCGAACAGCTTGACCGCGTCATAGGCGGTATAGCCCCAGTTCAGCAGCTTCTGGCTTTCGTTGGCCCGGGCCTTCTCGCTGGCCGTGCCCAGCACGATGGACAGCAGGCGACGCTGACCGACATTGGGCAGATCGCGCTTGGCCGTGGCCACCAGGCAATAGCCGGCGGCATTGGTGTGGCCGGTCTTGAGGCCGTCCACGGTGGGATCGCGGAACAGCAGCGCATTGCGGTTGCTGCCGTTAGAGGCCGGCGTGCCCGGGTACGCATAGTGCTTGGTGGCGTAGTAATGCATGTACTCGGGGAAGTCACGCATCAGGCGCTGGGCCAGGATGGACAGGTCGCGCGCCGTGGTCAGGTGGCCGGGCTCGGTCAGACCTTCGGGGTTCTTGTAGCTGGTGTTCTTCATGCCCAGGGCCTTGGCCTGGTCATTCATCATCTTCACGAAGTTCTCGGCGGTGCCGCCCACGGCCTCGGCCAGCGCCATGGTGGCGTCATTGCCGGACTGGATGATCATGCCGCTGACCAGATCGTTGACGGGCACCTGCATCTTGGGGTCGATGAACATGCGCGAGCCGGGCATCTTCCAGGCGCGCTCGCTCACGGGCATGGTCTGCTCCAGCGTGATCTTCTTGGCGCGCAGGGCGTCGAACACCACATAGGCCGACATCAGCTTGGTCAGCGAGGCCGGCTCCACCGGCGCATCGATGTCCTTGGCGCCCAGCACCTGGCCGGCGGTCACGTCCACCAGCAGATAGTTGCGGGCGGCGATTTCGGGAGGGACGGGAGCGGCCACCTGAGCCTGGGCAAAAACAGGAGCCACCGCGGCCGCGACGGCCAGAACACGCAGTGTGGAATAGATCGGCTTCATGAAGAGGACTCTCTCTAAAGCAATGGCAGATGCGGTGATCTGCCGATTAGAAATCGGCCAAGCCAGGAAAGGATTCGGCTTGGCGCTATGAAAACAGGATTGACCAGGACGCTGCGGGAATGCAGTTTCGGACTGGTCATAGGGGCGGGCCGGAATGCCGTGGACTAGGCCGACATCAGGTGGCGCACCACCAGGCTCTTGAGCAGCGGCAATTGTCCGTGAAAGAAATGCCCGACCTGGGGGATCACGGTAACAGGCAGTATCTGCGGCCGCGCCCAGTCCATGACCGAGGCCAGCTCCACGGTATCGTCGACCTCGCCATGGATGACCAGGGTGCGCTCATGCGCCTCGGGCGGCACGGGCGCCACGGCAAAGCGGCTGGCCGCCGTGCCGACGAACACGGCTTTTTCCACACGCCCCGTGGGCCAGAGCTCGGCCAGCGCATGGCTCATGACGAAAGCGCCAAAGGAAAAGCCGGCCAGCGCCACCGGGCCTTCGGGCGCCACCTGGCGCAGCACGGCCAGCATGTCCTGGGCTTCGCCGCGGCCCGCATCGTGCTCGCCGGCGCTGGCGCCCACGCCACGGAAGTTGAAGCGCACGGCCGTATAGCCACACTGCACAAAGGCCCGCGCCAGGGTCTGCACCACCTTGTTGTCCATGGTGCCGCCGAACAGCGGATGGGGATGGGCGATGACGGCCACGCCGCGCGAAGCCTGGCCCGCGGCAAGATGCGGCGCATCGCGCAGGGCTTCTATGACTCCTGCGGCGCCGTTCAGCGTCAGTCGTTCGGTCTGGGAATTCACGATTGCTATCCTAGTTGTAGCTTGTTGCGCCTGTCTATCCTGGATAGAGGCGTTGGATCATGCTGAGTTCCGCCAAGGATCAGCGACCCACGCTATCGGGAAGTCGCAGGCGCTCGACCACCTCGCCGTTCTTGAGATGGGATTCGACGATCTCGTCGATGTCGCTGTCGTCGACAAAGGTATACCAGACGCCCTCGGGATAGACCACGGCCACCGGCCCGCCCGCGCAGCGGTCCAGACAGCCGGCCTTGTTCACACGCACCTGCCCTTTGCCGGCCAGGCCTTCCTCCTTGACGCGGCGCTTGCAATGGTCGAAGCCGGCCTTGGCACCATGCAGCGCGCAGCAATCCTCGCCGTTGGGGCGTTCGTTGAGGCAGAAAAAGATATGGCGCTGGTAGTACTGGCCGCCGGCCTGGGATGGTGTGTCGCTCATGAGAGCATTCTAGGCAGGCTGCCGGCGGCGCGACACGCGCACCACCACATATGCCAGCGTCACGTAAGGCCAGAGCCAGCCCAGCCACTGACCCAGGCCGTAGAAGCGGATGAAGCGCCCCTGTTCCCAGGCCTGCAGGGTCTGGGCGAAGTACACATTGGTCGGAGCCTGGTTGAGGATGCTCAGGTGCAGCACCAGCACCAGCAGCAACAGCACCGCGCACATGCGACGCGAGGCAGGCAGCGCGATCACGGCCAGGCCCAGGCCGCCCCAGACGCCCAGGCGCACGGGCAGGTCCACCCACTCCCAGGCATGGACCGGCCCCCAGCTCAGCGCGGCCGACAGCGCCGTCACACCCACGCCCGTCGCCACCAGCAGCATGCCGGCCAGCGCGCGCCGCCCCATATGCTGCACCGCGCAATAGGCCAGCAGGCAGGGAATCCACAGCCCCAGCATCACGCAGAGCATCTCGCTCACCATGGACAGCGGGGTCAGCGCGAAATCGCCCAGCGGCAGCCAGGCCTCGAAAGGCGTGCTCAGCAGCAGATCCTGCAGGCCGTCGTCCAGCCGCTCCAGCACCTGGCCCAGGCCGAAGGGCACGGCCGCCGGGAACAGCAGCGCAAACGGCCATAGCGCGAGCAGCACCAGCACACCGGCGCCGTCCTCGCCCACCCACTGGCTGCGGAACGCGCTCCAGCGCGAGAGCGCGCCCAACTTCTCCAGCAGCACGGCGCTCAGGGCGCCGATCAGCGTGCCGGCCGCATTGAGCACCAGATCGAGATTGGAAGGCACGCGGCGCGGCAGATAGATCTGCAGGAACTCCATGCTCAGCGACAGCAGCGTGCCCGCCGCAAAAGCCAGGGGCGCGGCCAGCCAAGGCTTGCCGGAGCGCATCAGCGCCAGCGCCAGGAAAAAGCCCAGCGGCGCATAGCCGACGATATTCGTGTTGACGTCGAACCAGGTCCAGTAGGGCGGCGGGATCTTGGCGAACAGGAACACATGGGGCTCTATGCCCTGGGCGCGCCAGCCGTCGAAGGGAAACAGGCTCGCGAACACGATGAGCATGGCATAGACCAGCGCCAGCGGCCAGGCCGTGGTGTGGCGCATGGAGATCACGGGCAGCGGCCGCTGGTCGGCCTCGGACACCGCAGGTTCGGACACGATAGCCCCCTCAAAGACTAGAACGGCTTGACCACCACCAGAATCACGGCGGCGATCAAGAGCAGCACCGGCACCTCGTTGTAGACGCGGAACCAGCGATGGCTTTTATGGCAGCTGTTGTCCTGCAGCTTGCGCAGCAGCACCGCGCAGCTATGGTGGTAGCCGATCACCAGCAGCACGACCAGCAGCTTGGCATGCAGCCAGCCGCCCGCAAAGCCCCAGCCCAGCCAGAGCCACAGGCCCAGGCCCAGCGCGGGCACGGCCAGCAGGGTGGTAAAGCGCAGCAGCTTGCGCGCCATGAGCAGCAGGCGCTCGCGCTCGGCCACCGAGCCCGGCGTGACCATGGCGATGTTGACAAAAATGCGCGGCAGATAGAACAGGCCAGCAAACCAGCTGGCCACGAAGATGATGTGAAAGGCTTTGACCCAGAGCATGGGCTTCAGTGTAAGGCGCAGGTCCGCCGCGCGCGCCGTGTTTCGCCGCCAGCCGCCGGCAATGTGGCGACGACATGGGTTAGTCAGCTACGAAAAACCCAGGGCGCGGCGAATGGGGCACAATTTTCCCCATGCATTTGTCCAGCCCCACACCTTTTCCCCAGAGTCGCCCGCGCCGCCTGCGCCGCGATGCCTTTACCCGCAACCTGGTGCGTGAGAGCGTGCTGACGCCCCACGATTTCATCTATCCGGTGTTCGTGCACGAAGGCTCGAACCGCCGCGAGGCCGTGCCCTCCATGCCCGGCGTGGACCGCCTGAGCCTGGATCTGCTGCTGCCCGTGGCCGAGGAATGCGTGAAGCTGGGCATCCCCGTGCTGGCGCTGTTCCCGCAGATCGAGACCGAGCTCAAGACCCCCGACGGCAAGGAAGCCACCAACCCCGACGGCCTGATCCCCCGCGTGGTGCGCGCGCTGAAAAAGGAATTCCCCGACCTGGGCGTGCTCACCGACGTGGCGCTGGACCCCTATACCAGCCACGGCCAGGACGGCATCCTCGACGAGAGCGGCTACATCCTCAACGACGAGACCGTGGAAGTGCTGATCGGCCAGGCCCTGGCCCATGCCGAGGCCGGCACCGACTTCGTCGCTCCCAGCGACATGATGGATGGCCGCATCGGTGCCATCCGCGAGGCGCTGGAGCTGCAAGGCCATATCTACACCCGCATCATGGCCTATAGCGCCAAGTACGCCAGCGCCTTCTACGGCCCGTTCCGCGACGCCGTGGGCACGCGCGGCGCCCTGGGCAAGGCCGACAAGAACGTCTACCAGATGGACCCGGCCAACACCGACGAAGCCCTGCGCGAAGTGGCGCTCGACATCGCCGAAGGCGCCGACATGGTGATGGTCAAGCCCGGCATGCCGTATCTGGACGTGGTGCGCCGCGTCAAGGACGAGTTCAAGGTGCCGACCTTTGCCTACCAGGTCAGCGGCGAATACGCGATGCTCAAGGCCGCGGCCCAGAACGGCTGGCTCGATCACGACGCCGTGATGATGGAATCGCTGATGGCCTTCAAGCGCGCGGGTGCCGACGGCATCCTGACCTATTTCGCCATGGACGCCGCGCGCAAGCTGCGCGGCCTCTGAGAAATCCGGGCTGAGACAGCGACCGGGCCTGTGCCTGCCGCTGTCTTCAGCCCGATTCCGGCCCGGGAGGCTCTGCCCGGGCCGCAGGCCTTGATCCCAGGATTGCCGTCCCATGCGCGTGCTGCACCTCTCCCCGCTTTATGCCCAGCCTCTCGAGGACCTGCCCACGCAGGCGCCGGTGACGGGGTTCTACTGGGTTTCCTGCGCGCGCTCCGAGCTTGAAGCGCGGCTGCCGGCCATACAGGCCATGCTGAGCCAGGTGGGCGGCGCGCCGCTGGTGGAGCTGCATGTCTCCGACCTGCTCAACCCGGCCCTGCCCTCCAATTACGACTACACCTCGCTCTACGACATCCTGGTGTTCCGGCGCCTGGCCAACGCCCATCTGCCGGCGCTGAGCAGCCCCGCCAAGACCGAGGCCGCAGCGGCCCACCAGGCCGCGCCCGCGCCGCCCGTGAACAGCGCCCCGCCCTCGCATCGCCCGGCCCACAGCCCGCAGGGAACGCCCGTGCTGCAGCAGGTGGAGACTCAGCCCGTGGGCTTTGCGCTCTACGACCAGCTGCTGCTGTCCGTGCACCCCGACGAATGCTTTTTGCGCGACAGCTTCTGCCAGCGCCTGATCGCCGGCCCCGCCAAGAGCGACGGCCGCGCGGCCAATGCCAAGCTGCCCGTGGAGCCGGCCGACCTGATGCTGCGCATGGTCAACGCCATGGTGGACGGCTATCTGGACCTGCGCCGCAGCCTGACCCGCCAGATCGACCACTGGCAGCTGGCCCTGCTCAAGCCCAACCGGCGCTTCACCAGTTGGGCCAGCGTGCTCGACGTGCGCCTGGCCCTGCACCAGCTTGACGAGATCTGCGAGGACCAGCGCGCCGCCGTGCAGGACTGGACCGAGGCGCTCGAGGGCTGGCCGGCCGAGAGCACGCCCGCGCGCCGCCACGAGCGCGAGCTGCTGCATGTGCGCTCGCGCGACGTGCTCGAGCACATAGAGCGCGTGACCCACCATATCCACCGCATGGAGCAAAGCGCCGAGACCGCGGTGCAGATGCATTTCTCGGCCCAGAGCAACCGGGCCAACGACATCATGCGCACGCTGACCACGGTGACGGCCATCTTCCTGCCGCTGAACCTGATAGCAGGCGTCTTCGGCATGAACTTCGAGTTCATCCCCTTTGTGCACAAAAAGGACGGCTTCATCTGGGCGCTGGTGGTCATGGCCATCATCACCGTGGTGCTGGTCGCCTATTTCTGGCGGCTGCGCTATCTGGAAAGCGAAGACCGGAAGTAAAACAGCGACCGGCGCTTATCCATCCAGCGCCAGCTGCTATCTTTTTGTGGAAACCGGCTTGACCACCCTGGCCTGCTTGAGGCTGCGGTTCAGCTCTATCGCCTCGCGCACCAGGGCCTTGAAGGCCTGCTCGTCGATCTGCTGGCCCTCGAAGATGTCTATGGCCCGGCGCATATTGCCGTCCAGGCTGGCGTTGAACAGCTGCTGCGGATCGGCGAGCGCTGCGCCGCGCTGAAACGTGAGCTTGACCTTGTCGCGGTAGGACTCGCCCGTGCACAGCATGCCGTCCTGCGACCAGACCGGCGTGTCCCGCCATTTGCATTCCTCGACGACGCCGGGCTCGACCTCGTGGATCAGGGCGCGCATGCGCTGCAGCACGGCGCCGCGCCAGTCGCCCAGGGCCGCGAGACGCTGTTCCACCTGCTGCGCGCCGGACCCGCGGGTTGCGGCCGGCGCCGATTTCTCTGTCGCCATGCTGCTCTCCTCAAAGTCCGGTTCCGCTCAGCCCAGATGCTTAGCGAAAAAGGCCAGCGTGCGCTCGTTGGCCAGGTCCGCGGCGGCCACATCATAGGCGCCGCGCGCATCGCAGTTGAAGCCATGGTCGGCCGCATAGATCTGGACCTGCACCCGGGGCTGGGCCTGTTTGAAAGCCTCCACCGATTCCAGCGAGATATGGCGATCCTGCGTGCCGAAATGCGCCAGCACCGGGCATAGCGCCTGGCGGCTGGCCTCCCGCTCGCCCGTCATGCCGCCGCCGTAATAGCACACGGCCGCCGAGACGCTGTCCAGGCTGCAGGCCGCGCGCCAGCTCATCAGTCCGCCCCAGCAGAAACCCACCACGCCGACCTTGCGGCCCGGCAGTTGCTGGGCCGCATAGGCCACGGCCGCCTCCACATCGCGCAGCGCGCCGGGCGCGGGCAGGCTCTCCACGGCCGCCTTGAGCGCCACGCCCTGCTTCATGTCCGCCTCGCCATAGCCCAGTTCCACATCGGGCTCGACGCGCGCGAACATGGCGGGCGCCACGGCCAGATAGCCCTGGGCCGCATAGCGCTCGGCCACGGAGCGGATATGCGCGTTCACGCCAAAAATCTCCTGCAGCACCACGATGGCGCCGCGCGGCTGGCCCTCGGGCTTGGCCACATAGGCGGGGATGCGGGCGCCGTCCACGGCGGTCAGTTCAACAAAGCTAGCCATTGCAAGACTCCTTGACAGGGTTCGGAAGGAATGCGCGACGCAGCCATATCCAGCACCCCGAGGCAATGCTGTAATAAGGGTGGCAGCGTCGGCTGGCCGGCTATTTTTTCACAGGAATGTGGATGCCGTGTCACAGCGCCTCGCACAGGATTGCCTGCATAGGCCGCAGCCGGCCCAGGCAGACCGACGCGGCGGCGCGACAGCCCGATCGCTATTTCCGGAGACAATCTGCCATGGATCTCAAGCCCCTGATCACCCTGGTCGCCATCATCAACCCGCTGGCCATCATTCCGTTCTTCATCCACTACACCGCGGGCTTCAGCGCCCAGCAGCGCTGGCAGACCATACGCACGGCGGCGTTTGCGGCGTTCTGCGTGATCGCGGTCTGCGCCCTGCTGGGCCTGCAGATCCTGCAGTTCTTCAATATCTCGCTGCAGAGCTTCCAGGTCGGCGGCGGCCTGCTGCTGCTCATCAGCGCGATGAATATGCTCAACTCGCGCCCGGCCGAAGACCGCCCCAACAACAGCACGCTGGAGGCCGGCGTGGAAAAAGCCGCCGAGGGCAACAGCATTGCCGTGGTGCCGCTGACCATTCCGCTGCTGACCGGCCCCGCGGCCATGTCCACCGTGGTGATCTATGCCGATCAGGCGCGCACCATCTGGCAGCATCTGGCACTGCTAGGCTATGGCGTGGTAGTGGCCGTTGCCATCATGGTCTGCTTCTCGCTGGCCGACCCCATAGCCCGCGCACTGGGCAAGACCGGCATCAATGTGATGACGCGGCTCATGGGCCTGATCCTGGCGGCCCTGGCCATCGAGGTGATGACGGGCGGGCTGATCAAGATCTTCCCCATCCTGGCCTCGCCCGCGATCTACCCGTGACCCCCTGAGGCGCTTCGCGCCTCCCCCAAGGGTCCGCTTGCTTGGAGCCCCTGGCCCGGGTCTGCTTTAAGCGGTGGCTTCTTCCTGGTGTTCTGCGCTTCCGCAAGCGCCGCCGCAGCCGGTGATGGGCTGCGCCGGCAATTCCTGGGGCGCCAGCAGCTGGCCCGTGACGGGGTCGAAGCCCGTGCGGCGCAGATGCAGGGCCAGGGCCGCATCCATATTCTGGGCATGGTGGCTGAACCAGGGCCCCAGTTCGGCCGCCATATGGCGAATCGTGGTCAGTTCGCCCTGCGCGCCCTTGAGCGCGCCCTCGTGCATCACGGCCAGCACCACCTTGTGCTGCTGGCTGTGGCAGTTGCCCGTGGCAAAGCCCGTGGTCTGCATCCAGCGGTCTTCCTGGTCAAAGTGCTGCTGGGTATGGGCGATCAGCTCGTCCCAGAGCGCGCACAGGCTCTCGTCGGGGGCGACGTCCACCCTGGCCAGCAGGGCCACAAACTCTTCATGCACCGCATCCATGGCGGGCAGGTCCAGGATGAGGGCGGCATTCCATTCGAGGCTGGCCATGGCGGCTCCTTGTTCGGGGTTGAGGACTCTGCAGCTTAGAAAGCCTGCGCCCTCCCGCCATTGACCCAAATCAGCAAAATCGCCTGCCGCGCTTGCCCTGGATCAAGCCGGCCCTGCGGGGCCAGCCCGGGGCCGGTCAGCGGCCCTGGCTCTGCAGCCAGCGGCTGAGCTGGTCGACCGCCTCGTCCACGGCCAGCGCCATGGCCCGGGCTCCGCCCGCGGCATCCGCGCTCGCGGCCGGCGCCTGGGCCGTGAACACCTGCTGGCCCAAGAGGCTGTTGCCCACGCCGCCATCGGTGCGGCCTATCAGGCTGGCGCTCAGGCGCACCACGGCCCGGCTGCTCTGGGCGCTGTCGAAGACCTGGCTGAACTCGTCCACATCCACGCGCAGCATGGCCACGGCGCGCTTGTCGGCGGGTGCCATGCTCACATTGTCCCGGCCCGAGAGAATGGGGCGCACCGTCCCCAGGCGCATGCGCAGCCGCTGCTCCAGCATCTGGGCCGGGGGCAGGCTCCAGCGCGCGTTCTGATAAGCGAGCAGCTGCTGGCCATCGGCATAGCTGAGCCGGTAGAACATGGCCGTCAGGCCTTCGGGCAGGCCCGGGGTCTGGACTTCGGCCAGCACCAGGGGCAGAGCGTCGGCCCGGCGCGCCGCCGCTGCGCCGGGCTGGGAGGCGCTCAGATCACTGAGCCCCAGGTCATAGCGTGCGGGCTGGGTGGGCGCGGTAGGCAGGCCCGAGCAGGCGGCCAGCACCAGCACCAGAGCGGAGCCGCTGAACACACGCAGCATGCTGCGCCCGGAGATGAAGAGGTTTTGCAATGCCATGGCGATTCCTTGTTTGCGTGTCACTTCGCCGCAGCCGGGGCCGCAAAGCCGGCCTCGCCGGGGCCGGGCTGGCCCACGCCCTGGCCGTAGATCACGGCCTGGGGGTTGTCGCTGAAGCGGCCGGCGGCCGTCCCCAGGCGGCGCACCGCGCGGGAGACATCGTCGGCCGCGCCGTTGATGCGCGGCAAGGTGTTGCGGCCCAGAGAGTCCGCGGCCTGGGTCAGGGCCTGCGTGCCCTGGGCAATCTGCTGCAGCGGACCGTCGGGCGCGTTGACCCGGCGCACGGTCTGCTGCAGATCGGCGGCCACGCCCGTGGCCGCGTCGCCGGCCCGGGTCAGCGAGTGCAGGGTCTGGCGCGCATCGGCCGTGAGCTCGGGGAAGCCCGCGGCGGCCTTGTTCATGGTGGCCGCGAGCTTGTTGACGCCGTCGGCCGCGGCCGCGATATTGTCCAGCGCCTCGCTCACGCGCTTCTGGTTGCCTTCGTCCAGCAGGGCGTTCAGGCGGCGCGAGATTTCATCCGCACGGTCCAGCAGCACCGGCCCCTGGTCGGCCAGCATGTTCAGCGGCGACGACTTCATCGGCAGGCGCGGCAGCCCGCTGGAGCCGGGCTTGAGGTGCTCCAGCTCCTCCTTGCTGTCGTCGAGCTGGATATGGGCCAGGCCCGTCACCCCCTGGTAGCCGAGCTGCGCATAGGTGGTTTCGGTGATCGGCGTGTCCTCGCCCACGGCGATGCGGATCAGCACATTGCCCGGCGCCTGGGGGTCGAAGCCTATGCGCACCACCTTGCCCACGGGCACGCCCTTGTAGCGCACCGTGGCCTGGGGCTGCAGGCCGCTGACCCCGTCCTTGGTGGACATTTCATAGAGCTGGTATTCGCGGTTGTCGCGCGTCAGCCAGACGGCCAGACCGGCCAGCAGGGCCGCCACCAGCAGCACAAAGATGCCGGCCGCCATGGCATGAGACTTGTTTTCCATCAGCTTTCCTCTGCGGCCGGGCCGCCTTGCACCGGGGTCATGGCTCTGCGGCCGCGTTCGCCCTGGAAAAAGTGTTCGATGAACGGATGCTTGACCTCGGCCACGGCACGCGGAGCGCCTGTCACCAGCACCCTCTTCTCGGCCAGCACGGCCACGCGCGTGGACAGAGCGAACAAAGTGTCCAGATCATGAGTGACCATGATCACGGTCAGGCCCAGCTCGGCATGGATGTCGCGCAGCAGCTCGCAGAACTCGTCCGAGCCCTTGGGGTCCAGGCCGGCCGTGGGCTCGTCCAGCAACAGCAGCGGCGGGTCCATGATGAGCGAGCGCGCCAACGCCACGCGCTTGATCATGCCGCCCGACAGATCGGCGGGCATGCGCGACGCATGCTCGGGCTTGAGGCCCACCATCTGCAGCTTGACCATGGCCGCGTCGCGCACCACGGCATCGGGCAGCGTGCCCTGCTCGCGCAGCGCAAACGCGATGTTGTCCAGCACATTGAAGGCCGAATACAAAGCCCCCTGCTGGAACAGCATGCCCACATGGCTGGCGGCCAGCTCGCCGCTGATGACCTCGCGCGAAGGCCGGCCATCGATGGTGACCGTGCCCCGGGACGGCGAAAGCAGGCCCAGTATCTGGCGCAGCAGCACGGTCTTGCCCGTGCCCGAGCCGCCGACCAGGGTCAGTATCTCGCCCGGATAGACATCAAAATTCAAATCCTGGTGCACCGCAAAGCGGCTCTCGCCCGAACCAAACTCGGTCCACAGATCCTTGGCCTGCACCAGAGGCTTCACATCCTGCGGCGGCACATAGCCACCGACAGCACCGTCGATCAGGCGGTTTTGCATCACTTCAGCCATTCGCGCGCTCTCCAAAACCGGCACGGCCCAACTCGGGGGCGCCGAGCAAGAGCCGCCTCGCGGCGATGGCGTCGTCCCCCTTGGGGGAAGCGGCGACGCCGCACAGGAGGTAGATCATGTCAAAACCCCACATTCCTAAACAGGATGGCGAAGATCGCATCCACGACGATGACCATGGTGATGGACGAGACCACCGACGCCGTCGTACCGCGGCCCAGGCTTTGCGTATTCGGCTCCACCTTCAGGCCCCAGTGGCAGCCTATCAGCGCGATCAGCACGCCGAAGACCACGGATTTGCCCATGGCCAGGCCCAGATTGCCGACCTTGACGGCCGCCGGCAGGCTTTGCAGGAAATAGGAGGGCGTGATGTCCATGGTCAGGTCCGCCGCCACCATGCCGCCGGCCAGCGCGGCCAGAATGGTCCACAGCGACACCAGCGGCATGGACACGGCCAGCGCCAGAGCGCGCGGCAGCACCAGCCGGAAGCCCTTGGAAATGCCCATGACCTGCATGGCATCGAGCTCCTCGGTCACGCGCATCACGCCGATCTGGGCCGTGATCGCCGAGCCGCTGCGCCCCGCCACCAGAATCGCCGCCAGCAGCGGCCCGAGCTCGCGAATCAGCGAAATGCCGAGGATGTTGACGATAAAGGATTCGGCCCCGAACTGGCGCAGCTGCAGCGCCATCAGATAGGCCAGCACCACGCCGATCAGAAAACCCACCAGCGCCGTGATGGGCAGGGCCGTGGCGCCCGTGGCAAAGAGATGGCCCGAGATATCGCGCCATGGGCCCCGCAGGGGCTGGCGCGCCAGGCGCACACAGTCCAGCAGCAGCTGGCCTATCAGCTGAATCAGATCGGCAAAATGCCCGCGCGCATTGATCACCAGCTGTCCCAGCTGGTTGACCTGGCACATCAGGCCCGAGGGCTCGGGCTTGGGCTCGGGCACGTCGCTGAACTTCGCCACGCGCTCCAGCATGGCGCGCTGGTTGCTCGTGGTCTGCAGCCGCTCGGGCCAGCGCCGCCCCCATTGCTGCCACAGCAGCTGGGCGCCCACATGGTCCAGCCAGCCCAGCTGCTGCAGGTCCCAGCCCGCGCCCGCGGGCACGGACTTGATCTGCGGCGCCAGCCGGCGCCAGATGGAGCGGTCGCCCAGCTCCGCGGCACTCCAGCGGCCCGCAGGCACGGCCCACTGCAGGCCATCGCGGGTCTGCAGCGGACATTGAGGTATTTGATCGGTGCGGGACAAAGAAAGCTTCCTAGATCGGATTGGCGGACGGACCCTACTGGCCAAGCAGCATAACTCACCGATACATGGCCTATCTTGGCCGGCCATGGGCACGTCGCGACCCGCTGCCGCGGGTTCCAGACGGCCAGACCCATGCAATTTTTATCAAAAAACCGCTGCAGCCATTACCAATAAAGAGCAAAACGCTATTAAATAAGGAGCTTAACAGGCTTACCCTATCGACAGGCGAAGCCGAGCTCGCACAATGAATCCGTATTTCGCCAACGAACTCCCCGCATCCGGTCTTCCATCTGCCTCATGAGCGACACCACGTTCGACTACATCGTCATCGGCGGCGGCACAGCCGGCGCGCTGCTGTGCAACCGCCTCTCCCGCAACCCCAACCACCGCGTGCTGCTGCTGGAAGCCGGGCGCAAGGACGACTACCACTGGATTCACATCCCCGTGGGCTATCTCTACTGCATAGGCAACCCGCGCACCGACTGGCTCTACAAGACCGAGCCCGAGCCCGGCCTCAACGGCCGCAGCCTGCGCTATCCGCGCGGCAAGACGCTGGGCGGCTGCTCCAGCATCAACGGCATGATCTATATGCGCGGCCAGGCGCGCGACTATGAGCAATGGGCCGATCTCACGGGCGACGCGGCCTGGCGCTGGGACCAGGTCCTGCCGGCCTTCAAGCAGCACGAGAGCCACTGGCGGCTGGACGCGGGCCAGGAGGCCGGCGAGGAGTTCCGCCGCCTGCATGGCGGCAGCGGCGAATGGCGCGTGGAAAAGCAGCGCCTGCGCTGGGACATACTCGACGCCTTCGCCCAGGCCGCGCAGCAGGCCGGCATTCCGGCCACCGACGATTTCAACCGCGGCTGCAACGAAGGCGTGGGCTATTTCGAGGTCAACCAGAAGAGCGGCTGGCGCTGGAACACGGCCAAGGCTTTTTTGCGCCCCAGCTGCTACGGCCGGCCCAATTTCGAGATGTGGACCTCGGCCCAGGTCAGCCGGCTGCTGCTGGAGCCGCAGCCCGACGGCAGCCAGCGCTGCACGGGCGCCGAGGTCTGGACCGGCGAGGAAATGGTCACGGTGCAGGCCGAGCGCGAGGTGCTGCTGTGCGCGGGCGCCGTGAATTCGCCTCAGATACTGCAGCTCTCGGGCCTGGGCCCGGGCGAGCTGCTGCAGCGCCACGGCATCGCGGTACGCCGCGATCTGCCCGGCGTGGGCGCAAACCTGCAGGATCATCTGCAGATCCGCTCGGTCTACAAGGTCCAGGGGGCCAGGACACTCAACACCCTGGCCTCCAGCCTGATGGGCAAGGCCGCCATCGGCCTGGAATACGCGCTCCGGCGCAGCGGCCCGATGAGCATGGCGCCCTCCCAGCTCGGGGCCTTCACGCGCAGCGACCCGTCGCGCCCCCATCCGAACCTCGAATACCATGTGCAGCCGCTGTCGCTCGAGGCTTTTGGCGAGCCCCTGCACGACTTCCCGGCCTTCACGGCCAGCGTCTGCAACCTCAACCCCACGAGCCGGGGCACGGTGCGGCTGCAAAGCGCGGACTTCCGCCAGGCCCCGGCGATCGCGCCCCACTACCTGTCCACGGCCGAGGACCGGCAGGTCGCCGCCGACAGCCTGCGCGTGACGCGCCGCATCGTCGGCCAGCCGGCGCTCGCGCGCTTCCAGCCCGAGGAATGGAAGCCCGGCCCGCAATACCAGAGCGACGAGGAGCTGGCGCGCCTGGCCGGCGATATCGCCACCACCATCTTCCACCCCGTGGGCACCACCAAGATGGGGCGCGCGGACGACCCCATGGCCGTGCTCGACAGCCGCTTCAGGGTACGCGGCGTGCAGGGCCTGCGCGTGGTCGATGCCGGCGCCATGCCCACCATCACCAGCGGCAATACCAACAGCCCCACGCTGATGATGGCCGAGAAGGCCGCGGGCTGGATAGTCGCGGAAGCCAGAGAAAGCGTCCCCCAGGCTGCGGAGCCCGAGGTGCTGTTTCGCCTGACGCTGTGACGCGGCCGGCCGGCGCCATACGCCAGCTGGCTGCGGATTTCTGTCCGCTATGTGCCTGTAGGCCAAGACCTCAGGGCTTATGTCAGATGTTTTTGATCTAACCCAAGGGAATTCCCCGATGCACCACCCAGGTGCAGCCCTTACATTCTCGTCACTCTCGCTGCTCCACGAAGCAGCATGGAGGGCCGAGGAGACAACTCGACACAACCAGACCAATACACATAAAGCATCAAAGATGCATTCAAAAGCGCCCCCGAGGGGCGCTTTTTTTATGCCTGCACGGTTGATGCTGCGGTGCGACAATCGGCGCGCTCCGCGCCCGGGCTCTCACAACCGGGCCTTCCACCTCGCTGGCCCGCGACCCCGCCGGCCATGCACCACTTGCAGGCACCGCTTCATGGAATGGATTCTTGTCTCCCTCGCCTCGGCCCTGGCCGGTTTTGTCGATGCCATCGTGGGCGGAGGCGGTCTGATCCTGGTGCCGGCCATGTTTGCGGCCTTTCCCAGCACCACGCCCGCCACGCTGTTCGGCACCAACAAGAGCGCGGCCGTCTGGGGCACGGCGATTTCGGCCTGGCAGTACAGCAAGCGCGTCCAGATCACCTGGGCCACCCTGCTGCCCGCCATAGGCACCACGCTGCTGGGAGCTTTTCTCGGCGCCTGGGCCGTGACCCTGATCTCGCCGCATTTCCTGCGCCAGCTGCTGCCCTTCATCCTGCTGGGCGTGCTGCTCTACACCCTGGCCAAGAAGGAGCTGGGCCGCGACCATGCGCCGCGCCTGGCGGGCCGCGCCGAGATGCTCACGGCCAGTGCCATCGGCCTGCTGATCGGTTTTTACGACGGCTTCTTCGGCCCCGGCACGGGCAGCTTTTTCGTGTTCCTGTTCGTGCGCCTGCTGGGCTACGACTTCCTGAACGCCTCGGCCAGCGCCAAGCTGCTGAATCTGGCCTCGAATGCGGCGGCACTGCTGCTGTTCTCGCTCAAAGGCCATGTGTGGTGGCATTTCGCGGTGCCGCTGGCCGTGGCCAATGTGCTGGGCAGCATGCTCGGCACCTGGCTGGCCCTGCGCCGCGGCACGGGCTTTGTGCGCAGCATCTTCATCGGCGTGGTCGGCCTGCTGATCCTCAAGACCGGCTACGACGCCTTCCTCAAGTAATCAGGGCGTCTCGTCCGAGCCGTCCAGCGGCACGTCCTCGGCACGGCGCGGCGTGCCTATAGGTGCCGCGGCCTTGCCCATGCGCATGGCGGCCATATCGGCCTCGCTGGGGTAGTTACCCAGCAGCCAGTAGTCGATGATGCGGCGCGCCATGGGCGCGGCGGCCGCGGCGCCGAAGCCCGCGTTCTCCACGATCACGCCGACGGCGATCTTCGGGTCCTCGGCCGGCGCATAGGCGATGTACAGCGAGTGGTCGCGCTGGTATTCGGCCAGGCGCGACGCGTTGTACTTTTCCTTCTGGCCCACGGAAATCGCCTGGGCCGTGCCGGTCTTGCCGCCCGACAGATAGCTGGCACCGCCGAACACGCCGCGGCCGGTACCGCCGGTCACCACGGCCATCATGCCGCGCTTGACGGCGTCGATATTGCTCTGCTTGTAGCCCATGTTCACAGGGGCCGGAGGGGTGATGGAAGTGCGCGCGCCAGTCACGGCATCGATCAGCTCCTTGCCCACATGCGGCGTGTGGTTCACGCCGTTGGCGACCAGCGTGGACAGCGCATGGGTGAGCTGCAGAATCGTGAAGTTGTTGTAACCCTGGCCGATGCCCAGCGAGATCGTTTCGCCCGCATACCACTGCTGCTGGGCCGCGCGCTTGTAGGTATTGCGCTTCCACTCCTTGCTGGGCAGCACGCCGCGCACCTCGCCGGGCAGGTCTATGCCCGTGAGCTGGCCGAAGCCCAGCGGCTTCATGAAGTCGTGAATCCCGTCCACGCCCATCTCGTTGGCCAGGGTGTAGAAATACACATTGCTCGAATGCTGGATGGCGCGCACCAGATCCACCGGGCCCAGCGCATGGCCCGAGCGGAAGGTGTGGCCGCCGAAGGTCCAGGAGCCCCCGTCCTGGATGATGGTGCCTACGGTGCGCTTGCCGGTTTCCAGGCCCGCCAGCCCCATGAAGGGCTTGTAGGTCGAGCCCACAGGATAGGTGCCGCGCAGCGAGCGGTTCAGCAGCGGCCGGTCCAGGGACTCGTTGAGCGCCTTCCAGCTTTCCTGGTCTATGCCGTCCACGAACAGGTTCGGGTCATAGGTGGGCTTGCTGACCATGGCCAGCAGCTCGCCGTTGCGCGGGTCCATGGCGATGGCCACGCCGCGGCGATTGCCGTAGAGATCCTCGATCATCTTCTGCAGCTTGATGTCTATGGACAGCTGCAGGCTGTTGCCCGGAGTCGCCGCACGACTACCCAGCTTGCGCACCGCATGGCCGCCGGCCGAGGTTTCCATCTCCTCCCAGCCGGTCTGGCCGTGCAGCTGCTGCTCGTAGCTTTTCTCCACGCCCAGCTTGCCTATGACCTCGGTGCCGCGGTAATTGGCCGCGTCGTCGGAGTCATCAATATCTTCTTTTTCCTTTTGATTGATGCGACCGATATAGCCAATGATGTGGCTGGCCGTCTCCTTGAGCGGATAGACGCGGAACAGCCGCGCCTTGATATCCACGCCGGGAAAGCGGTAGCGCTGGGCCGCAAACTTGGCCACCTCCTCGTCCGTGAGGCGCGAGCGGATGGGAATCGACTCGA
Organism: Comamonas sp.; assembly: GCA_019236485.1. Taxonomy (GTDB): domain Bacteria; phylum Pseudomonadota; class Gammaproteobacteria; order Burkholderiales; family Burkholderiaceae_C; genus Comamonas. The sequence goes on from JAFAIY010000626.1 coordinate 20,164, forward strand.
AGCTCTTGGAGTCGTCCATGAGCCGCTTGAACTTGCGCCGGTCGCGTGACGTGATCTCCACGATCTCGGCCAGCCCGTCTATGGTCTGGTCCAGGTCATCGACCTTGGAGCGCGTGATCTCCAGCGTATAGGCGGAGTAATTGCTCGCCAGCACCACGCCGTTGCGGTCCAGAATCTGGCCGCGGTTGGGCACTATGGGCACCACGGCCGTGCGATTGCTCTCGGCGCGCTCGGCCAGCTCCTCGTGGCGTTCCACCTGCAGCACCAGCAGGCGCGACACCAGCAGGCAGAAAGCCAGGAACACCACCACGCTCATGACCAGCGTGCGCAGCCGAAAGCGCTGCAGCTCGGCTTCGGTGTTGCGAATCTCCATCATGCGCGAGATCCCGAGAGTCGGCTCTCATTGAAGAGCTGCGTATGAAACTGGCGCGCCCGAGACGCAGGACAGCGAGCAAGGGCCGCCCCGCAGCGAAGCTGTCGTTCCCCCCCGCGCAGCGAGAGGGGGAAAGGAGCGAAGCGACTCATGGGGGCATTCATCACAACGGCCGGTTTTCGTCGCTGTCGGGCGCACGGCGCTGGGGTGCCAGCAGCAGCAGGCTGATGACGGGCCACAGCAGCGTCTCGATCACGGGCGCCAGCAGAAACCAGGGGCCGGGGAAGATGCCGCCCGCGGCCACGCGCAGCAGCACCTGCAGGCCATGCGCGGCCGCGAACAGCGGCAGCAGGTGCAGAGCCTGCACGGGGCTGGAGAACCACAGCAGGCGCCGGCTCATCCAGCCCGTCACATAGACCAGCAGGGTATAGGCCAGCGCATGCTGGCCCAGCAGCGCGCCGCGGTCCACGTCCATGATCAGTCCCAGCATGAACGCCAGGCCCATGCCCACGCGCTGGGGCTGGTTCAGGCTCCAGAAGGCCAGCAGCACGATCAGCCAGTCGGGCAGCCAGACGATGCGGCCCAGCGGCAGCATATTGATGACCAGCGCCAGCAGCAGCGTGATCACGATGAACAGGGGATTGACCGGCAGCAACAGCTGCTGGCCGCGCGGCATGATCATGCGGGATCCTTTGCTTGCGGGGCTGCAGGCTTGTCGTCGGCCTTCTCGGCCGCCGCTTTTTCCTTCCTGCTGCGCGCCTTCACGGCCTTGTCAGCCTTGGCGGCCTCGGCCTGGGCCGCCATGGTCGCGGCCTCGGGGTGCTCGACGCGGTTCAGCGGCTGCAGCACCATCACATGGCTGACTCCCTGCACCCGGCCCACGGGCTCGCAATAGATGCGGGTAAAGGCCGAGTCGGCGCGGCGGTCCACGGTCACCACCTTGGCCACGGGCAGGCCGGGCGGGTACAGGCCGTCGACGCCGCTGGTGGTCAGCAGATCGCCGACCTGCACATCGGCGTTGCTGGGCATGAAGCGCAGCTCCAGCCCGCCGGCACGCGCCGACGAGGCATCGCCATAGGCCACGCTGCGCGCCCCGGTGCGCGGGTTGAAGACGGGAATCGCCTGGTCGCGGTCTATCAGCAGCGTGACTTCGGCGCGCGTGGGATAGACGCGAGTGACCTGACCGACCACCCCTCTCTCGTCGAGCACGGGCGAGCCCGGCGCGATCTTGTCCACCTGGCCCTTGTCAATCACCACGCGGCGGGTGTAGGGATCGGGGCTGTCATACACCACCTCGGCCACCTGGCCCGGAGTGGTGCTGCGCTCGCGCAGCGTCAGCATGGCGCGCAGATGCTCGTTTTCCTTGAGTAGCTCCTCAGCCAGCTCGGCGCGCTGGGCCATGACGACCAGCTCCTTGCGCGCCGCATCCTCGCGAGCCACTGCCTGCTGCTGCACCTCGGCGTAGCGGCTGGCGTTCTGGTAGGCCAGCACGGGCTGGGCCACCACCCACTGCACGGGCGCCAGCGCCACGGACACGGCGGCGCGCACCGGGGCCGTGATCTTGAAACGCGCATCGGCCACCATCAAAAACAGCGCCAAGGCGCTGTAGAGGGCAAGCTGCGAGGTGCGCGAAGCCTGCTGCTTGAACAGCGAGGGCGCGCGGCGGTCCAGGGTTTCCAGTGTCATAGTCGCCCCAGAGGCAAGGCCGTGTACGCACCGCTTCCCGTCTCGGGAAGCATGCCAGAAGAGAGCGCAGTTAGGCGTATCACGGACTCAAGCCCTGTTCAATCAATAGCGGTGGCGGTACGCGCACTATGCCGCGTACCGCAAAACACCACGCTGTACAGCGATTAATCGCTGGTGAAGATGCTGCCCTGGCGATCCATGGTCTCCAGCGCCATGCCGCAGCCGCGCACCACGCAGGTCAGAGGCTCTTCGGCCACCAGCACGGGCAGGCCGGTTTCCTCCGCCAGCAGGCGGTCCAGATCGCGCAGCAGCGCGCCGCCGCCGGTCAGCATCATGCCGCGCTCGGCGATGTCGGCGCCCAGCTCGGGAGGCGTCTGCTCGAGAGCGTTCTTCACGGCCGAGACGATCTGGTTCAGCGGATCGGTCAGCGCTTCCAGCACTTCGTTGGAAGAGATGGTGAAGCTGCGCGGCACGCCTTCGGAGAGGTTGCGGCCCTTGACTTCCATTTCCTTGACTTCGGAGCCGGGGAAGGCCGAGCCGATCTGCTTCTTGATGGCTTCGGCCGTGGGTTCGCCGATCAGCATGCCGTAGTTGCGGCGGATATAGCTGATGATGGCTTCGTCGAACTTGTCGCCGCCCACACGGACCGAGCCCTTGTAGACCATGCCGCCCAGCGAGATCACGCCCACTTCGGTGGTGCCGCCGCCGATGTCGACGACCATGGAGCCCGAGGCTTCGGACACGGGCAGGCCAGCGCCTATGCCGGCGGCCATGGGCTCTTCGATCAGGTACACGGCCGTGGCGCCCGCGGCTTCGGCCGCGTCCTTGATGGCGCGGCGCTCGACCTGGGTGGAACCGCAGGGCACGCAGATGATGATGCGCGGGCTGGGCGTCAGCACCGAGCGCGGATGCACCATCTTGATGAACTGCTTGATCATCTGCTCGGTGATCACGAAGTCGGCGATCACGCCATCCTTCATGGGGCGGATGGCTTCGATGTTGCCGGGCACCTTGCCCAGCATGGCCTTGGCCTCGCGGCCCACGGCCTGGATCACCTTCTTGCCGTGGGGACCGCCTTCGTGGCGAATCGCGACAACCGAGGGCTCATCGAGAACAATGCCCTTGTCTCGGGCGAAAATCAGGGTGTTGGCTGTGCCAAGGTCAATGGCTAGGTCGGTGGAGAAGTACCGACGGAAAGCTCCGAACATTCAAGGTCCTCTCAGGCACGGCTGGCGCATCGGCTGCCGTCGCCGGGGTGTAAGGTAAGGGAGTCTGGGTGGGTGGGCTTTTTTTGCACAATGACCAGCCGGACGGAGGTCTTGCGGCAAAGCCGAGATAATACCGTATCCCCTGTGAATAACTTCTACTGTCAGGGTTAGAAACACTGCTTTACACGCGGCTGCCCTGTTTAATATTTTCTATGGCATTGAACGATCAAGATATTGCGCGTATCGCCAACCTGGCACGGCTCGAGCTGTCGCAAGACGAAAGTAAGCGCATGCTCGCGCAGCTGAACAACTTTTTCGGCATCGTCGAAAAAATGCAGGCTGTGGATACTTCGGGCGTCAGCCCTCTGTCACATCCCGTGGCGGCCATCCAGGACATCGCCCTGCGGCTGCGCGAGGACCTGGTCAGCGAGCCCAATAACCGCGAAGCCAACATGCAAAACGCTCCGGCCGCCGACAAGGGCTACTTCCTCGTGCCCAAGGTCATCGAGTAAACGCGCACCGCCAAAGAACCATGAGCAACACCGAACTGCACAACCTCGGCGTGGCCGAGCTGGCCGCACAGCTGCGCGCCAAACAGGTTTCCGCCACCGAAGCCGCCCAGCATTTTCTGGCCCGCGCCAAGCAGCACCAGAGCCTGGGCGCTTTTGTCGCCATCAATGAAGAAGCCACGCTGGCCCAGGCCAGGGCCGCCGATGTCCTGATCGCCGAAGGTAAGGGCGGCAAGCTGGCCGGCGTGCCCATCGCACACAAGGACATCTTCGTCACCAAGGACTTCCCCACCACGGCCGCCAGCAAGATGCTGGAAGGCTACCAGTCGCCGTTTGACGCCACCGTGGTGAAGAAGCTCGCCGATGCCGGCGTGGTGACCCTGGGCAAGCTCAACTGCGACGAATTCGCCATGGGCGGCGCCAACGAGAACTCGGCCGTGGCACCCGTGGGCTTCGACTCGGCCCAGCCCGTGCGCAACCCCTGGAACCACGAGCGCGTGCCCGGCGGCTCCTCGGGCGGCTCGGCCGCGGCCGTGGCCGTGCGCCTGGCCCCGGCCGTGACCGGCACCGACACCGGCGGCTCGATTCGCCAGCCCGCCTCGTTCTGCGGCATCACCGGCATCAAGCCCACCTACGGCCGTGCCAGCCGCTACGGCATGATCGCCTTCGCCTCCAGCCTGGACCAGGCCGGCCCCATGGGCCGCAGCGCCGA
>JAFAIY010000627.1 GCA_019236485.1 Comamonas sp.
CCCTGCAGCACCAGCCAGTCATGAAAAGCGGCCTTGGGCTCTTCGAGCAGCTGCACGCCGGGCAGGCCGGCCAGCCGCGCGGCCTCCAGCGTCAGCGCGCGCGCGCCCTCGTCGAACGAGGCGGGCACGGTAAGCACCACGGTCTGCGCATGCAGCAGTGCCTGGGGATGAGCCTGGTCCCAGGCGGCTTTGACGTGGGCAAGGTACGAGCTTGATGCCGCCAGCGGCGACAGCTTAGCCACGTCCTCACCCGCGCCCCAGGGCAGTATGGGCGCCGTGCGGTCCACGCCCGGGTGCGAGAGCCAGCTCTTGGCGCTGGCCACCAGGCGCCCCGGCACGGCAGCCCCCAGATCGCGCGCACAACGGCCTATGACGGCGGGGGCCTGTTCCGTGGCGTCCTGCGGCGGCCAGGGCTCGCGCCAGGCTTCGCCGAGTTCGCCGGGTGCAGCCTGGTAGCGCACCGAAGGCAGCAGCGGTTGGGCGACGACTTCGCCGGCCGCGCTGCGCTGGGGAATATCGAGCAGAGCGATATCTGCGGCCGCCCCCGCGAGCGGACCGCTGGCCATGACCGTATGGCTGGTGCCCAGGTCTATGCCCACCACATAACGTGCGGGGCCAAAAGAAATGCTTTCAGTCGCGGCAGTCATGCGGCAGGCGATTCGGGTCAGGCTATCAATACGCGGCAGACTCGGCGGCCGTGGTCTCGGCGCGCACATCGAACTCCACCTTCCAGCGCTCGCTGCCGCCCACGGGCACGGCATTGAGTTCCAGCGTGCCGATGTCGGTCACGCGCGCATGCAGGGTGACGGGCACGACCTCGCCGCTGGCGTGGCCTGCGGCGGGCAGATGGGCTTCGATTTCCTGCAGCTCCACCAGCTCTTCAGGGCCCCAGAAGTCCAGCATGGTGCCCACGGCATCGCTGCGGCGCACGCTGGAGCCGAAGAAGCGCAGGCGCACGGGCTCGCCCACGACCAGGCCGAACTCCTGAGCATCCAGCGCCACTTCCGTGCCCTCCTCCATGCCGAAGGGCGCGAGGCACAGGGCCGAGATCGGCGGCTCCATGCCGGGAATGGCGGGCATATTGGATTCCACGCCCACGTAATAGCTTTGCGCCGTGCCGCCGCGGATGCGCACGCCGCGGCCCTGGCGCACATGGCCGTAATAGGCAGCGCCGCGCGCCACGGCCAGGTCGAGGTTGGCGCCATCCAGCAGGCGCGTAGCCTGTGCGCCTTCGGCGGCCAGCCAGCCGTTGACGACCTCGAGAATGCGCTGCTCGATCTGCGCGGCCTTGAGCACGCCGCCGTTGAACAGAATGGCCGTGGGGTGCAGAAAGGAGGCGCCAGCGGGCTGCGTGCCCTGCAGGCCTGCTATCTGCTCGGTGGCGCCGGCCTGGCGCGAGAGGAAGGCGGCCAGATGGCGTGTGACAGCCGCGTCCTGCGCATAGGGCAGGCCCAGTTGCGTGAGCGCGCCGCGCGCACGGGTCTGTGGCTTGTCGCTGACGGCGACCTGGGGGAAGAAGCCTTCGACCAGCATGGCCAGCACTTCGGCCCGCGTGACTTCGGTGCGTATGCTGCCGCCGATGAGCTTGCTGCCACGGCTGGGCACGACCACGGGCACGGATTGCAGGCTGGCATCGGCCAGCAACTGCTCCTTGGCCGCACGGCAGCCATGGGCCAGAGCCCGGGTCTGCCAGGCGTCGAGCTGCTTGCCTTCCTGGGCCAGCTTGCGCGCCACGCCATAGGCCAGCGCCAGGTCCATATTGTCGCCGCCGAGCAGAATGTGCTCGCCCACGGCCACGCGCTGCAGCTCCAGATTACCCTCACGTTCGAGCACGGCGATCAGCGACAGATCGGTGGTGCCGCCACCCACGTCCACGACGAGGATGACGTCGCCATTCTTCACCTGCTTGCGCCAGTCGCCGCCGCTGGCCTGGATCCAGCTGTAAAGCGCAGCCTGCGGCTCTTCGAGCAAGGTGAGGTTCTGGAAGCCCGCGGCCTTGCAGGCCTCGGCCGTGAGCTCGCGCGCAGCGGGATCAAAGGAGGCGGGAATGGTGACCGTGATGTCCTGGGCGTCAAAAGGCGCCTCGGGATGGGCCTGCTCCCAGGCCCAGCGCAGATGCGAC
>JAFAIY010000023.1 GCA_019236485.1 Comamonas sp.
CGGCTTTGCGGCAGATTGATCAGCAGCAGCGGCGAGCGGGCCAGCTCGGCCAGGCTCACGCTGGCCGCCGCCGCCAGCGGGTGCCGGGGCGGCAGCAGCACATAGGGCGGCAGGGCCGCCACGGCCAGGGTGCTCAGGCCCGGCCGCTCCAACCCCAGCCCGTACTGGAGCGCCGCGTGCAGCTCGCCCTGCTCGACCTGGCGGGTGAGCGAGGCGATATCGCCCTCGACCAGCTCCAGCCGAATGTCGGGATGGCGCTTTTGCATCTGGGTCAGGATCTGCGGAATCCATAGCGCGCCCAGCGTGCTCAGAAAGCCCAGGCGCAGCACGCCGGCCAGGCCGTGCTGGCGCCGCTGCTGCAGCTGCTCGGCGGCGGCCAGCAGCGCCATGGCCTCCTGACTGCGGCTCGCACCGGCGGCCGTCAGGTCCAGGCCCTTGGCGTGCTTTCTCACGAACAGCACCTCCTTCCATTGCAGTTCCAGGTCGGCAATGGCCTTGGAGATCGAGGGCTGGGAGACATTGATGGCCTGGGCCGCCTTGGAGGTGCTGCCATGGCGAGCCGCGGCCACGAAGTACTCGAGCTGGCGCAGATTTATGTGAATCAATTTTTTGAATTCAATGCATGTGAAATGAATATTTTCCATTGATTCGATATCGGCGCAGCATGGGCCATCTTTTCAGACCCGGCACGCAATCCCATGACCGCTGCACCCACCCTCTCCAAGCCGCTTCCGCTGGACGGCATTCGCATCCTGGACTTCACGCGCGTGCTGGCCGGCCCCATGTCCACGGCCCTGCTGGCCGACCTGGGCGCGCAGGTGGTCAAGGTGGAGCCGCCCCAGGGCGACGACTACCGCGCCATAGGCCCGATGAAGAACGGCCAGAGCGCGCTGTTCACGGTGATGAACCGCAACAAGCAAAGCCTGGTGCTGGATCTCAAGCATGCGGACGCGGTCGCCTTGGTCCATGAGCTGGCGCAACAGGTGGACGTGGTGGTCGAGAATTTTCGCCCCGGCGTGGCCGAACGCCTGGGCATAGGGCCAGAGGCGCTGCGCGCGCTCAATCCGCGGCTGGTCTATGTGAGCGTCTCGGGCTTCGGCCAGACCGGCCCGCTGGCCCACCGCCCGGCCTACGACATCATCGTGCAGGCCATGAGCGGGCTCATGGAAGCCACGGGCGAACCCCAGGGCGCGCCCACACTGGTGGGCGAGGCCGTCAGCGATGTGGTGGCCGGGCTGTTCGCCTCCTGGGCCACGCTGGCCGCGCTGCTGCAGGCCCAGCGCACGGGCGCAGGCCAGCATGTGGACGTGTCCATGTTCGACACCACGCTGAGCTTTCTGGCCACCTCCATGTCGCGCTATCTGTTCACGGGCCAGCCTGCGCGGCGCGTGGGCAACCGCCATCCGCTGTCGGCGCCGTTCGGCGTCTACCGCGCACGCGATGGCCACTTTGCGCTGGCCGTGCTCAACAAAAAGCTGTTCGACGCCACGGTGCAGGCCATGGAGCTGCCGCAGCTGGCCGACGACCCGCGCTTTGCCACGGACGAGAGCCGCTCTACCCACGAGCCCGCGCTGCGCGCCGCGCTCGAGGGCTGGGCCCTGCAGCACGAGGTGGCCGAGGTGGTCGCGAGGCTGGAGGCCGCGGGCGTGCCCGTGGCGCCGATCTGGAACATAGAGCAGGCGCTCGAGTCCGAGCAGATCCAGGTCCGCGGCCTGCTGCGCGAGGTCGAGGACGAGCGCCTGCCCGGCCTGCGCCTGCCCACCCAGCCCGTGCACTTTGGCGGCGCGGCCGCCAACCGCGCCCGGCGTGCGCCGGCCCTGGGCGAGCACACCGAGCTGCTGCTGTCGAGCTGGCTGAACCGCAGTAGCGAAGCCATAGCCGCGCTGCGCGAAGCCGGCGCCCTGGGGTCTGCCGCAGCGGCGCATTGACGCTCGACCCACGAATCCACTTTTTCACCTTGCGAGCGAACGATATGAATTTTCTGAGACTGGGCAGCACCGAAGACGACCAGGCGATTGCCGATGCCGTGGCGCGCTTTGCCGACGCAACCCTGGCCCCCGTGGCCCAGGCCATGGACGAGGAGGCGTTCTCGGCCACCCGCCATGTGTCAGGCCTGGCCGAGCTCGGCGTGATGGGCATGAACCTGCCCGAATCCGTGGGCGGCCCGGGCGTGACGCCCACGGCCATGCTGATGTCGCTGGTGGCCATCTCGCGCGCCTGCGCGGCCACCTCGTCGATGATAGGCGCCCATTACCTGGGCACGGATGCGGTCCACCTCGGCGGCAGCGCCGA
>JAFAIY010000502.1 GCA_019236485.1 Comamonas sp.
GCAGCGTGGGTGGCGCGAGATTTTCATGGCGGCATTCTCGGTCATGCCGCCCCCGGCTTCAGGATTGCGCGGGACTCAAGGCCTGCCTGGCGCCATCGGCCTCGGCGCAGGCGCGCCACCAGGGCGTGCCCGCATGCGGGGCATTCAGATCCAGGCGCTCGCCCATCATGGGGGTGGCGATCGCGACGCCGTGCTTGCGGCCCAGGCCCAGGACCTGCTCGAAAGGATCCCACCAGGCATGCATGGCCAGGCTGAACGTGCCGTTGTGTATGGGCAGCAGCCAGCGGCCACCCAGGTCCTGGTGGGCCTGCAGAGTCTGGGCCGGATGCATGTGGACATAGGGCCAGTGCGGATCGTAGGCCCCGGTTTCCATGAGCGTGAGCTCGAACGGGCCGAAGTGCCGGCCTATCTTGGCAAAGCCGTCGAAATAGCCGCCGTCGCCGCTGAAGAAGATGCGCAGCGGCCGGCGGTCCTGCAGGTCCTCTATGACCCAGGAGGCCCAGAGCGTGCGGTTGCCGTCGCGCAGGCCGCGGCCCGAGAAATGCTGGGCCGGTGTGGCCGTGAAGCGCAGGCCGTCGACCTCGCTGCCCTGCCACCAATCGTGCTGCACGATCTTGTCGGCCGGCACGCCCCAGGCCGCAAGCCGGTCGCCAACCCCCAGCGGGCACAGAAAAACCCCCACCTTGGGCGCGAGCACGCGGATGGTGGCACGGTCCAGATGGTCGTAATGGTCATGCGACAGAAGCACGCCGCGCAGCGGCGGCAGCTCGTCCAGGCCTATGGGCGGCGCATGAAAGCGCTTGGGGCCGGCAAACGGCAGCGGCGAGGCGCGCTCCGAGAACACGGGGTCGGTAAGCCACCAGCCGCCGCGCAGCTTGAGCAGCAGTGTGGAATGGCCCAGGCGGTAGAGGCTGCGCTCGGGCGCGGCCTCCAGGGCGGCCGCGCTCAGGTTTAGTACCGGCAGGGCCTGGCCGGGCTGGGAGTCCGCGGGTTTGTTGAAAAAGAAGTTCCACAGCGTTCTGGCATCGGGCTTGGGGCTGTTGGCCGGGCGCGGATGGGTGTTGCGAAAGCGTCCGTCCGCATACTGGGGCGAGCCCTCGTAGCCGGCGGCGGCAGGTCTGGAGTTCTTGGACAAGGTCGGATGCGGCGAGTGGCAGATTCGATGTAGTTTGGGGCGGCTGAGGCTGTTGCAAGCAGGCGTTTGCAAGAGGCCGTATCGGCAGGGCGGCCATTCCTGCTGGCGGCGGCCGGGGTGAGACACTAGCCGTCACAGGAGTACGCACGAGATGAATCCCATGGTTCGCAATCTGGAGAACATGCTGGCCGCCGGCAAGGACAGCGCATTGCTGCGCTATACCCTGGGCAAGGCCTATGCCGACGAGGGGCAGGAGCAACTGGCCTGCAGCCATCTGCAGCAGGCCACGCGCCTGGATCCCAACTATTCGGTGGCCTGGAAGCAGCTGGGCAAGGTGCAACTGGCGCTGGGCGACGCTGAGGCCGCGCGCCAGGCATGGCAGCAGGGCCTGGCCTGCGCCCAGGCCAGGGGCGACGCCCAGGTGGTCAAGGAGCTGCAGGTCTTTCTACGCCGGCTGGACAAGCAGTCCGGCGCGGCTTGAGGTGCCGGGGCTGCATGAAAATGAGCAGCCGGCGCAGGCTGGATCAGCGAGTTAGGCTGATTTTCCTGGTATCGGGAGCCGCGGCTTCGCAAATACTTGGCTGCTAAAACACAACTGCCCGCGCTGACGGGTGCAGCGCGGGCAGTTTTTTGCTCGTGGCTCTGTGGGCCTAGTGCGCGCCGGCGGCCGCGTCCGCTCCCCCCGCATGGGCTTCGGGGCGCTTGGTGAACCAGATCAGAATGATCAGGCTCAGGAACAGCATGGACGAGGCCAGAAAGATATCGTCGGCCGCGCGCGTGAAGGCCTGCTGGTCGATCATGCGGTTGATCTGTGCGTAAGCCTGCTCGGCACTCATACCCGAGGCCTGCAGCTGGTTGACGGTGACGGCAAACGTGCCCTGGCCTTGCACCAGCAGCTCGGTCAGATGCGCATGGTGCAGGGCCGCGCGGTTTTCCCAGAGCGTGGTGGCGATCGAGGTGCCCATGGCGCCGGCCGTGATTCGCACGAAGTTGGACAGGCCCGCGGCGGCCGGAATGCGGTCCGGCGTCAGGCCGCTGAGCGTGATCGTGGTCAGCGGAATGAAGAAGAAGGCCATGGCGGCGCCCTGGATCAGCGTGGGAACCAGGATATGGCGGAAGTCCGTCTCCACGGTGAACTGCGAACGCATCCACAGCACCAGCGCGAACACGATGAAGGCCAGGGTGGCCATCTTGCGCGGGTCCCAGACCGAGACCTTGCGGCCCACCAAGGGCGTCAGAACGATGGCCAGCAGCCCCACCGGAGCCAGGGCCAGGCCGGCCGAGGTCGAGGTGTAGCCCATCCACTGCTGAAGCCACAGCGGCAGCAGCACCACATTGCCGAAGAACAGGCCGTAGGCAATCGACAGCGCGATCGAGCCCGCGGCAAAGTTGCGCCGCATGAACAGGCGCAGCTCCACCACGGGGTGGGCGTCGGTCAGCTCCCAGACCACGAAGACCACGAAGGCCACCACCGCAACCAGGGCAAAGGTGATGATCTCGGTGGAGGCGAACCAGTCCAGCTCCTTGCCCTTGTCCAGCATCAGCTGCAGCGCGCCCACCCACAGCACCAGCAGCGTCAGGCCCACGGTATCTATGGGCAGCTTGCGCGTCGGGGTTTCGCGGTCGCGGTAGATGTTCCAGGTC
>JAFAIY010000510.1 GCA_019236485.1 Comamonas sp.
GGAGATGGCCTGGATACAGGAGCACAAGCTGGTCTTTCTGGGCACCGAGCCAGTTCTCTGGGCAACGCTGCTCCTGATGACTATCAGCATGGTCTATGGCCTGACCGGGCGCAGCCGGGCGCTATCGGAGATGGCCTACTACGCGGCCCTGTGGGTGGTGGCGGCATTGATAGGCGCGATATTGACCTATATCTTCGCGACCCTGGACCTGCCCTTGCTGGATGAGGAGTTCACGAACGCCGATCTGGCCATGGGCTTTCATTGGCTGAGCTTCTATGCTTTTGTCCAGGAGCATAGGCTGGTCGCAAGCATTCTCACCATTGCCTATTTCAGCGGCCTGCCGCAGATCTTTTTTTCGATCATCTACCTCTCCCATATCGGCAGAGGCGACAGGAACGACGAGCTATGGTGGTCGTCAACGATAGCCTTGGTGCTGACCTCCCTGCTGTCTGGCCTTTTTCCGGCCGGAGGCACCCTGTTCCACTACGCCATAGGTCTGGAATACGCGGTGCATCTGCCTCATTTTCTGGCCCTGCGGGACGGCAGCATGACCGCATTCACATTCGACGAAATGAAGGGTATCGTGACCTTCCCTTCGTTCCACACCACGACCGCCTTGCTGCTCGTCTATGCGTATCGACAGCTCAGGATATTCCGCTGGGTCCTGGCCTTGAACCTCCTCATGCTGGTATCCACTCCCATCAATGGAGGGCACTATCTGGTGGACATGATAGGCGGCGGCGCTGTCACCCTGCTGTCCATCTACCTGATGCAGAGCGTCAGATTTTTCTTGAGCAGGTAATTTCAAACTAAACCGCGAGGCAGGTATGCGTTTGGGAAATCACAGAACGAAAAATCCGTCGCTTGGTGCCATGCTGCTGCACGAGATCATCCGGGCGCCGCGCGAGATAGGTGCGGTTTTCCCGAGCTCGGTGCGGCTGGGCGATACCATGGCAGCGCTGATCGGTGGCGGGGAAGAGGGGGCGGTGGTAGAGCTGGGTGCGGGGACCGGCGTCATCACCGAGTCCCTGCTGCGCAGCGGTATTGCGCCGGGCCGCTTGACCGTCATCGAAAAGTCCGAGCCGTTTGCCTGCTACCTGGCCCAGCGGTTCCCGCATGTCCGCATTGTCCATGCCGATGCCGGCGATTGGCCGGCGGAACTGGGGCAGACGGCCGTCAAGGCGGTGGTCTCCTGCCTGCCTCTGCGTTCGCTTCCCGCCAGCGCTGTCGCGAGGATCACCGCCACCTGGGCGCGCTCGCTGGCCAGCGATGGCCGCGTCATTCAATTCACCTACGCCCCGTTTGGCACATCGGCCTGGCAGGATGCGGGGCTGAGACGGATCGGCTGCGAAACCGTGTGGGCCAACTTTCCTCCGGCCAGAGTGGAAGTGTTTGCGCGCCCCTGAGCACCACAGGTCCATTCGGCTGCCGACATTGTCCAGGCCGCGACCCAGGAGGGCGGTGGGCCGTTCTTGCCCCTGGTCTGCAAGCCCAGGCATATGCATCAGAGCGCTCGGAGCAAAAAAAAAGTTCAGTGGCCGCCCCAAGCAGCCGCTGAACCCGAATACAAAGTGGAAGTGAGAAGCTGGAAACCGGCTTAGGCGGCGGCCTTCTGGCGCTGGCGCACCATGGTCAGGGCCGTGTCCTCGATCATGTCTTCCTGGCCGCCCACCATGCCGCGGCGGCCCAGCTCCAGCAGCAGCTCGCGTGCGGGAATGCCGTACTTGGCTTCGGCACGCTTGGCAAACAGCAGGAAGCTGCCGTACACGCCCGCATAGCCCAGGGTCAGAGCGTCGCGGTCGATGCGGATCGGGAAGTCCATCAGCGGCACGACCAGGTCTTCGGCCACGTCCTGGATCTTGAACACATCCACGCCGGTTGCTATGCCCATGCGCGCGCATACGGCCACCAGCACCTCCATGGGGGTGTTGCCCGCGCCCGCACCCAGGCCCGCGGCAGCGGCGTCGATGCGGTTGGCGCCGACTTCGACGGCGGCCAGAGAGTTCGCGATGCCCATGGCCAGGTTGTGGTGGCCGTGGAAGCCCAGCTCGGTCTCGGGCTTCAGGGCCTGGCGCACGGCGGCGAGGCGCTCCTTCACATCGTCGGGCAGCATATAGCCGGCCGAGTCGGTGATGTAGATGCAGTTGGCGCCATAGCTTTCCATGAGCCTGGCTTGCTTGACCAGGCCTTCGGCACTGTTCATATGGGCCATCATCAGAAAGCCCACGGTGTCCATGCCCATCTTGCGGGCCATGGAGATATGCTGCTCGGACACATCGGCCTCGGTGCAGTGCGTGGCCACACGGATGGTGGAGACACCCAGCTCGTGAGCCATCTTCAGGTGATCGACGGTGCCGATACCGGGCAGCAGCAGGGCCGAGACCTTGGCCTGCTTCATCAGCGGGATCACGGTGGACAGGTACTCTTTGTCGGTATGGGCTGGGAAGCCGTAGTTGACCGAGCTGCCGCCCAGGCCGTCGCCATGGGTGACTTCGATCAGCGGCACGCCGGCCGCATCGAGGCCGCAGGCCACGGACTTCATCTGCTCCAGCGTCATCTGGTGGCGCTTGGGGTGCATGCCGTCACGCAGCGTCATGTCGTGGACGGTGATCTTCTTACCTTTGAGGCTCATTTCTTACTCCTTGGCTTTCAGGCAGTTCAGGCCAGTGCGGCTTCAGCGGGCTCGAAACGGCCAGCCAGGATTTCTTCGGCAAACATCTCGGCCGTGCGTGCGGCGGCGGCGGTCATGATGTCCAGATTGCCCGCGTACTTGGGCAGGTAGTCGCCCAGGCCCTCGACTTCCATATAGATGGAGACGCGGTTGCCATCGACCACGGGGCCGTTGACCAGCTTGTAGCCGGGCACGTATTTCTGCACTTCCTTGATCATGGCCTGCACCGAGGCTTCGATCTCGGCTGGCTTGGGGGTGTCCACCGTGAGGCAGTGGATGGTGTCGCGCATGATCAGCGGCGGCTCGGCGGGATTGATCACGATGATGGCCTTGCCCTTTTGCGCGCCGCCGATCTTCTCCACGGCACCGGCCGTGGTGCGGGTGAACTCGTCGATGTTCTTGCGGGTTCCGGGGCCGACCGAGCGGCTGGAGACCGTGGCCACGATCTCGCCGTAGCTCACGGCCTGCACGCGCGATACCGCCGCCACCATGGGGATGGTGGCCTGGCCGCCGCAGGTGACCATGTTCACGTTCATGGCCTTCTCGGCCACTTTCTCGGCCAGGTTCACGCTGGGCACGCAGTAGGGGCCGATGGCTGCGGGTGTGAGGTCGATCATCAGCACGCCCAGCTCGTTGAGCTTGCGGCTGTTCTCGGCATGGACGTAGGCGCTGGTGGCGTCGAAGGCGATCTGTATGCCGTCCTGCTTGACGAAAGGCAGCAGGCCGTCCACGCCCTCGGCCGTGGTCTTGATGCCCATCTCTCGGGCGCGCTTCAGGCCATCGGACTCGGGGTCTATGCCGACCATCCACACGGGCTCCAGAATCGGGGAGCGCTGCAGTTTCATGAGCAGGTCGGTGCCGATATTGCCGGGACCGATCAGCGCGCACTTGATCTTTTTTTGCGTCATGGTGTCTTACTCAGTG
>JAFAIY010000601.1 GCA_019236485.1 Comamonas sp.
TCGGGGTGGTATTCGGCGCGCTGGGGCACGCCCCAGAGCCGGTCCAGCTCGGGCAGCAGCACGGCCAGCGCGCCGCACTCGCGCAATATGCCGAACATGCGCGAAGGCTGCGCCTCCATCAGCCCGCGGCTGATTTCCTGCCAGACGCGCTCGGGCACCAGCGCATCGACCTCGCCGGCTGCCACCATCTCGCGCATCAGCTGCAGGGTTTCCGGGGCCACCGTGAAATCGGTGAAGCGGGCCGCAAAACGCGCCAGGCGCAGTATGCGCACCGGGTCTTCGCGGAAGGCATCGGTCACATGGCGCAGCACCCTGTCCCTGAGGTCCTGCTGGCCGTTGAACGGGTCGATCAGCTCGCCGGCCTGGCTCCAGTCGGCGGGGCCGGCGATGGCGTTGATGGTCAGGTCGCGCCGGGCCAGGTCTTCTTCCAGCGTCACATCGGCGGCCGTGTGCACCACAAAGCCGCGGTAGCCCATGCCCTGCTTGCGCTCGGTGCGCGCCAGAGCGTATTCCTCATGCGTGCTCGGGTGCAGGAATACCGGAAAGTCCCGTCCCACGGGTACGAAGCCGCGCGCCGTCATCTGCTCGGGCGTGGCGCCCACCACCACCCAGTCCGTATCGTTGACGGGCAGACCCAGCAACTGGTCCCGTACCGCGCCACCTACCTTGTAGACCTTGAATTCGCTCATGCCGCAATGGTAGTGCCTGGCCGGCGTTCAGCGCTGCTGGCGATAGGGCTCCTCGAAGGGCAGAAAGTCCTGCTCGGCCAGCGCCGCCTGCACCCAGGCCTGGGTCGCGGGCAGCTGGCTGATGCGCTGCACATAGGCCTGCGCCGCCGGCGAGACGGGCAGGCCGTAGCTGTTGAGGCGCATGCAGACCGGCGCGAAAAACGCATCGGCGATGCCGAACTGGCCAAACAGCATGGGGCCGCCGGTGCTGGCGAGCAGGGGCTCCCACAAAGTTTCCAGCCGCTGTACATCGCTGCGCAGATCGGCGTTCTCGGCCCAGAGCCGGGCGCCCACCTCGTGCAGCCTGGCCTCGATATTCATGGGACACAGGCGGCGCAGGGCGTTGAAGCCGCTGTGCATTTCCGCGACCAGGCTGCGCGCGCGGGCGCGCTGGGCGACGGGCTGGGGCCAGAGCTGCTTGTCGGGATGGCGCTCGGCCAGGTATTCGCTGATCGCCAGGCTGTCCCAGATCACCAGGTCCTCGTCGACCAGCAGCGGCACCTTGCCCGTGGGCGAGAGCGCGAGAACGCTTTGCTTGAAGCTGGAGTCGGGCGCGAAGCTGTCGAAGCGCAGCATGACCTCCTCGAAGCCTATGCCGCTCTGGCGCATCAGCACCCAGGGGCGCATGGACCAGGACGAGTAGTTCTTGTTGCCGATGTAGAGCTTGAGCATGAGGTTCCCCGGTATCGGTGTCGGCACAGCTGGGCCAGCCGTGTGGTTACAACTTGCATTCTGCCTTGGCATGCAGGGATTGCGGCGGCGATGATGTAATCGGCCGTATGGCAAATACCTCTTCTTCCAGCTTCAGGGCCGGCGCCGGGCAGCACAAGGCCGCGCTGGTGCTGTTTTCCGGCGGCCAGGATTCCACCACCTGTCTGGCCCAGGCCCTGTCCATGTTCGAGCGCGTCGAGACCCTGGGTTTCGATTACGGCCAGCGCCACAGCGTGGAGATGCAGGTGCGTCTCGATGTGCGACGGGCGATCGCCGAGCGCTTTCCCCAGTGGGCGCCGCGCCTGGGCGAGGACCATGTGCTCTCTCTCGACGTGCTCAAGCAGATCGGCGGCTCCTCCCTGACCGATGACGTGGCCTTTGCCATGCAGGCCGACGGCCTGCCCAACACCTTTGTGCCGGGGCGCAATCTGCTGTTTCTCACGCTGGCGGGAGCGCTGGCCTATCGCCGCGGCCTGAGCGTGATCGTCACCGGGGTCTGCGAAACCGATTATTCGGGCTACCCCGACTGCCGCGACGACACCATGAAGGCGCAGCAGCTGGCGCTGAATCTGGGGCTGGAGCGGCGTTTGCGCATAGAAACGCCGCTGATGTGGCTGGACAAGGCCCAGACCTGGCAGCTGGCCCAGGATCTGGGCGGCGACGCGCTGGTGGAGCTGATCCGCACCGAGACCCATACCTGCTACCAGGGCACGCGCGATGTGCTGCACGCCTGGGGCTATGGCTGCGGCAGCTGCCCGGCCTGCGAGCTGCGCTCCAGTGGCTGGACCCAGTGGCAGGCGCAGCGCGCGGCCTGATACCAATAAATTGATAGCTTCCGGCGCTGGTATTGCCTGAAATTTCGGCTGTTTTGCTTGAAATTTCAGGAACAGCCTGCGCCAGCCGCTAGAAAAATTGCTAGCTCCGCCTATCTCAGGGAGAGCCCGGCCACGGGCCAGACCTCGCCGTTGTCGTTGAGTATGGCGTCCAGCGGCTGGTCGTGGTTCTCGGGCTCGAAGTCGTCGACAAAGCCCTCGGCATAGCCCAGGCCCACGGTGAACGGCCTGGGATTGATCTGCGCAAGCGTGCGGTCGTAGAAGCCGCCGCCATAGCCGAGGCGGTAGCCGCCGGCCCCATAGCCCACGCAGGGCACGAACAGCAGCGTGGGGGTCAGCAGCTCGGTGTCCTTGGGCTTGGGGATGCCGAAAGCGTCCTCTTCCATGGGGCAGCCCGGGTGCCAGGCGTGAAAACTGAGTGTCTTACGCTGTTTGTCGATGACCGGCAGGCCAATTTTGCGCCGTTGTGGAGTACCCTGTAGCTCGCCATCCTCTTTCCAGCGATGCAGGGCCGGCAGTGGGTCGAACTCTCCCTTGATGGGCCAATAGGCGCCGATCACGGTATCGGGGCGCTCCACCAGCCAAAAGCGCATCACCTGCTGCAGCGCATCCGCGCGCAGCAATCGGTCTGGAAGGTTGAGGCGCTGGTCAATCAACTTGCGGCGTAAGGCTGCTTTGTCCATCGGATAATTTCCTCCATGCACTGGCTGAAGATTTTGACACCGCTTTGGGCGGCCTCTTTTTTGACTGTAGCTGCTCCGCTTGCGCAGGCGCAAATTTCGGGTGACGCCGTCTTGCTGGAGATGCAAAAAGCATTCCGCAAGCGCGACCAGTCTGCGCTCACGCAGATGCTGCCCCAGGCCAGCGGCCACCCCCTGGAAGCTTGGGCCGCCTACTGGGAACTCAAGAACCGCCTGGAAACCGCCGCAGCCGACGAGATCCAGTCCTTTCTGAGCCGCTATGCGGGCACCTATCAGGAAGACCGTCTGCGCAACGACTGGCTGCTGCTGCTGGGCAAGCAGCGCGACTGGGCGACCTTCGGCCAGGTCTATGCCAAGTTCCGCATGCGCGACGACAGGTCGGTGAGCTGCTACGCCCTGCTGGCCGACAGCCTGCAGGGCCGCGGCGCGCCCAGTATGGGCCAGCAGGTGCGCGACCTGTGGCTGGCGCAAAAAGATGCCGACGACGGCTGCACCACGGCCGCGGGCCAGATGTATGCGCAAAAGCTGATCACCGATGCCGATGTCTGGCGTCGGGCCCGCGTGGCGGCCGAGAACAACCGCCAGAAGGCCGCGCGCGACGCCGTGGCCATCGTGGCCCCCGAGGCGGCCGACCAGGTGGCCCAGGTGTTTGCCTCGCCCGTCAAATACCTGGCCGGGCAGAGCAAGTCGCGCGGACGCGAGCGCAAGGAGCTGGCGCTGCTGGCCCTGATCCGCATGGCCGCCAGCGACCCCGATGCCGCGGCCACGCAGCTGGAGGGCGGCTGGGGCGCCCAGCTCAGCGGCGAAGAGCGCAACTGGGCCTGGGGCGTGATCGGCAAGCAGTCGGCCTTCAGGCTGTCGTCCGATGCCAATAGCTATTTCGCCAAGGTGCGCCGCAACGAGGATCTCAGCGACGACCTGCTGGGCTGGAAGGCCCGCGCCGCCATGCGCGCCGGCGACTGGAAGAGCGTGCGCCGCGCCATCGACGCCATGGGCCCCGAGCGCACCGACCCGACCTGGAGCTACTGGAAGGCCAAGGCCATGCTGGCGGGCCGGCCCAGCGCCGAAGACAAGGCCGAGGCCAGGCAACTGCTCGAAGACACGGCGGGCAGCGGCAGCTTCTACGAGCAGTTGGCGCTGGAGGAAATCGGCCAGCGCGTGACCACGCCGCCCGCCCCCGCGCCGCTGACGGCCCAGGAAAAGGCCGCAGCGCGTGCCAACCCCGGCCTGGCACGCGGCCTGTATGCGATCCAGATCGGGCTGCGCAGCGAAGGCGTGCGCGAATGGAACTACAGCACCAATCTGCACCAGCCCGGCGGCATGGGTGACCGCGAGCTGTATGCGGCCGCCGATCTGGCCTGCGAGCGCCAGGCCTGGGACCGCTGCATCAACACCAGCGAGCGCATCAAGACCTTCGCCGACTGGAGCCAGCGCTTTCCCATGCCTTACCGCGACACCGTGCTGGCCAAGGCCAGCAATATCGGCCTGGACCCGGCCTATGTCTACGGCCTGATCCGCCAGGAAAGCCGCTTCATCATGGATGCGCGCTCCGGCGTGGGCGCTTCGGGCCTGATGCAGGTGATGCCGGCCACGGCGCGCTGGACGGCCAAGAAGATAGGCATGACGGACTTCACGCCCGGCATGCTCAACGACCGTGACACCAATATCACCATCGGCACCTCCTATCTGAAGCTGGCGCTCGACGATTTCGAAGGCTCCATGGCCCTGGCCGCGGCCGGCTACAACGCCGGTCCCGGCCGCCCGCGCAACTGGCGCAACGGCCCAACGCTGGACGCCGCCATCTGGGCCGAGAACGTGCCCTTCAGCGAAACCCGCGACTATGTGAAGAAGGTGCTGGCCAACACCACCAACTACGCGGCGCTGATCACGGGCCAGCCCCAGTCGCTCAAGAGCCGCCTAGGCACCATAGGCCCGCGCCCGGCCAGCGATCCCGAAACCATGAAGGATCTGCCCTGAGCTAGGGCCTGACGGCGGGCTCAGACCAGTTGCACGCGCTGGTCTATGGCGCCGAACAGGGTGCGGCCGGCATCGTCCAGCGCCTCTATGCGCAGCCGGTCGCCGTGCCTGAGATAGGGGTGCAGCCGTTCTTCGGCTTCACCCTTGAGGATCTGCCGCACGCGCGCCTCGGTGATGCAGGCGCTGCCCGCGGACTCGGCCTCATTGCTGATGGTTCCGGCGCCGATGATGGAGCCCGCTGCCAGGGCGCGCGTGCGCGCCAGATGGGCGATGATTTGCGCGAAGTCGAACACCACCTCGGCATTCGCGCGCGGCTCGCCGAAGCGCCGGCCGTTGATGTCTATGCGCACGCAGGCGTCCAGCATGCAGTCTTTCCAGACCTGGCCCAGCGCCGCCGGCGTGACCACGATGGGCGCAAAGCTGGTCGCGGGCTTGCTCTGGTAGAAGCCGAAGCCCTTCGCCAGCTCCTTGGGGATCAGGCCGCGCAGCGACACATCGTTGAGCAGGCAGACCAGCGCGATACGCTGCCCGGCCTGCTGCGCCGTGCTGCCCATGGGCACGTCTTTGACAATGACGGCGATCTCGGCCTCCAGGTCTATGTCGTGCGTCTCGTCCACGGCCTCTATGTCCTGCGTCGGTCCCAGCATCACGTCGGAGCCGCCCTGGTAGACCAGCGGCACCTCCTCGTAGCCCGGCGGTATGGGCTCCTTGCGCCATTGGTAGATCAGCCGCGCATGGTTGCGGTATACCGAAGCGTCGGCCCACTGATAGGCGCGCGGCAGCGGCGCCAGGCACTGGCCGGCATCGAAGTCCTCGGCCTCGGCCCAGTGCTGTGCGCACAGCTCGCGGTAGCGCGCGTCGAGCAGCAGTGCCAGCGTATCCCAGTCGTCGAGCAGGGACTGCAGGGTGGCGGCCACGGGCGCGGCGCTCAGCCAGCGCCGTGCATCCGGGCTGACTAGCATCAGCTCGCCGTCGCGGCGGCCGTTGCGGCGTGTCGCCAGCCGCAGTTCTATGGGTGGGTTCATGAGGGGGTTCCGGTGGCGGCCCGCCGGGCCTGCTCGTGATTCCAGGCCTGCAGCTGGGTGTGGGCCGCGGCCGCAAAGCCCTGCAGGGTCTGGGCGTCGGCCAGCTCCACGGTCAGCTCCAGGCGCAGGCCGTTGGGGTCGAAAAAATAGATCGAATGGATGTAGCCATCGTGGTCGGTCACGCCGACCACATCGACGCCGTGCTCCTGCAGGCGCTGCCGCATCTGCAGCAGATCCTCGCGGGAGTCCAGGCGCCAGGCGATGTGATTGACCCAGTCGGGGGTATTGGGCGAGGGCAGGGCGGCCTCGCCGTCGCCCAGGTCGAAGAACGCGATGTGCGAGCCGTCGCGCAGCCTAAAGAAGATGTGCACATAGGGGCAGTACTCGCCGGTGCTGGGCACATGGTCTTTTCTGATCACATGGACCAGGGGCAGGCCCAGCAGGTCCTCGTAGAACGCGCGCGTCTGCTCGGCGCTGCGGCAGCGCCAGGCGAAATGGTGCAGGCCGGCAATGGGGCGGGTGGCGGTATTCATGCTGCTCACTCCAGGGCGATATGGCTGGTGCGTATCACCTGGCCCCAGCGCTCGGATTCGGCGCGCGCGAGTTTCTTGAACTCCTGGGGGCTGAGCAGCAGGGGCTCGAAGCCGAAGTCGGTGAATTTCTTGAGCACGCTCTGGTCGGCCATGGCCTTGCGCAGCTCGGCGTTGAGGCGCGTGACTATGGGCTCGGGCATGCCTGCCGGGCCCAGCATGCCCTGGAAGGCGAAGACCTCGGCGTCCTTGACGCCCAGCTCGTCCAGCGTGGGCAGCTGGGGCATGACGCCCGAGCGCTTGGGCGAGGCGATGGCCAGAGCCCTGACCTTGCCGGTCTGCACAATGGGCAGGCCCGAGGCCAGGTCGAGGAACATGGCGCCGACCTGGCCGGCCATGATGTCCTGCATCGCCGGTGCCGCCCCCTTGTACGGGATATGCGTGAGCTTGAGCCCGGTGCGGTTCTTGAACAGCTCCATGGCCAGGTGATGCGGCGAGCCGCTGCCGGCCGAGGCATAGCTGACCTTGTCGGGATTGGCCCTGACATAGGCCATGAACTCGGCGAAGTTCCTGGCCGGGAAGCCGGGCGTGACCACCAGGGCCAGGGGGAAGCGGCCTATGGCGCCGATATAGCTGAAGTCCTTCTCGGGCGAGTAGCGCAGGCTCTTGAACAAATGCTCGTTGAAGGCCAGCACGGCATTGTCGGCCGACATCACGGTATAGCCGTCGGGCTTGGCGCGGGCCACCAGCTCCGCGCCGATATTGGTCGAGGCGCCGGGCCGGTTGTCTATGACCAGCTGCTGCTGCAGACCATGGCGCATGCTTTCGGCCACGGCGCGCGCGAGGTTGTCGGTGCCGCCGCCGGCCGGGTAGGGCACGACCCAGCGCAGATACTGCCGCGGATATTCTTCCTGCGCCCGGGCCAGCGGACTGGCCAGGATTCCCAGCGCGCCGGCGGCGCCTATCAGTGAACGACGTTTCATGCTTGTCTCCTGTGGTGATTCAATGCGCGGCGGATAGCGATGGCATGGGCAGCTCGTGCAATGCCGCCTCTATGGCCTGTATGCAGGCCTGCTCGTCGTCGATGCGCTCGAACAGCAGCAAGGCCAGGCGCGCGAGAAACAGCGCTTCCTTGTCGCTGCCGGCCTCGGCAATGGCATTGCTCACGCGTGCATAGAGCCGGTCCTGGATATGCGCTTCATAGCTCATGGTGGTTTCCTTCGGTAGGGGAGGTCGCGCGGCAGGTCGCCCTGGCAAGCGCGGCTTCGATCTCGCCGGCACTGGGCTGCGGCCAATGGGCGCAGACATGGCCGTCGGGGCGCAGCAAATAGGTGGCGGGCCGGGCCAGGTCCGCGCCCAGGGCTGCGAGTGGCAGCCTTACGGTGCGGCACAGCCGGCCGTCCGCGAGCGGCGCCTCGTCCCGGGTTCCGTCGCCGAGAACCAGCAGGCTGAAACCGGCGGTGTTGAGCCGGTCGCTCAGATGGCCGCCGTCGGGCAGGCAGGCATCTGCCAGTGGTGCGCCCAGCGCCACCGCGCCGGCCTCGCCATGCGTGGACAGGCTGGATTGCCTGTAGGTGATGGCGCTGGTCTGGCGCGGATTGACCAGGCGCGCAATGCCGGGGTGATGGCCGGCCAGGGACAGCGCGGCCTCGCGCATCAGCTCGAAGCCGCGATGGGGCGGCGACATGAACTCGGTGCTGCGCATGGCGCTGGCCGCGTTGACATGGAAGGCCTCGATGCGCTCGTCGCTGTAGCTGTCCAGCAGGGCTTGACCCGCATGCCCTTGGATCACGCTGGCCAGCTTCCAGATCAGGTTGTCGGCATCGTCGAAGCCCGAGTTGAGGCCGCGCACGCCGAAGATAGGCATGGCATGGGCGCTGTTGCCCGCAAACAGGATGCGGCCATGGCGATAGGAGTCCAGCGTCATCGCGCCGGCGCGGTAGATCGAGGTCCACACCGGCGTCCAGTGCAGATGCCCTTCGCCAATCGCGTCCAGATGGGTCTGAACAAAGCGGCGCACGTTCTCGGGTCGGAGCACGGCCTCGGCGTCCTGCTGCGCGGCAAGCTGGAAATCTATGCGCCAGATATTGTCGGGCTGCCTGTGCATCAAAATCGTGCTGCCCTTGGCCCAGGGCGGATCGAACCAGGCGCGGCGCTCGGTCGGGTAGCTGCTTTCCAGCTCTATGTCCACGATGGCATAGCGGCCCTGGTAGCCCACGCCCTTGAGTTCCAGCCCCAGCTGGTTCCGCACCGTGCTCTGGCCGCCGTCGCAGGCCACGAGCCAGCGGGCATCGAGCGCATAGCTGCCCAGAGCGTTCTCGACCTGGGCCCGAACCCCTTGCTCGTGCTGCTGGAACGAGCTCAGCCGGCTGGCCCAGCGTATGTCCACCATCCCGGGACTGGCGGTGTTGATGCGGGCGATCTCGTCGAGCAGGAACTGTTCTATGTAGTACTGCTCGAGGTTGATCATGGGCGGAAATTTTTCGCCGGGGCTCGAGGGCATGTCGAACACGAAGACCTGCTGCTGGCCCCAGTAGCTGCGCCCGCGCGTCCAGGCCAGGCCTTTTTGCAGCAGGGCCTCGGCCACGCCGTGGCGCTCCAGGATTTCGAGGCTGCGCCGCGAGATGCAGGCCGCACGGCTGCCTTCGCATACCGAGTCGTCGGCCTCGATGACCACGCTGGCCACGCCCCAGCGCGCCAGGCCCAGGGCCGTAAGCAGGCCCACGGGGCCGCCGCCAGCAATCAATACCTGGTGGTCGCGGCGGTCCAGGCCTTCGGCCGTGAGTTCGGGCAGTGCCGGAGCGAAGCGCCGGTACTCGAAAGGACCAATTTTCTCCATTGGCATAAATGTCTCGATCGCAAAGAGGATGCGTGATTCTTCTGCGATTCGGCTTCTAGAATGTCATAAGAAATTACGACGAAAAATCCCTATGCGACCTGTCAAGCTGTCCTCCGAGCCCATGAGCGAGGCCGGCCGCATGGCGGCGCAGCTGGTGGCCGCCATAGGTGCCGACAATTTCGCGCAAAGCCTGCTCGCCGCCGCCGCGAGGTCTTTGCCGTCCAGCCACTGCACGATATTCGCGCTGCAGAACAACGGCCGCGTCAAGACCGTGTCCAGCGCCAGCAGCGTCGGCGAAGCCGCGTCGCTGACCGCCGTGCAATACATGAGCCAGGGCTTTGACAAGCAGGACTCGAACATGCGCTGGCTCAAGCGCAAGCGCCCCGCCGAGAAAACCCAGCTCTGGGTGCATCAGCAGACGGCCGAAGAGGTGGCCGATGCCCAGTACCGGCGCATCTGCTACGAGGAGGTGGGCATACGCGAGCGCCTGTCCGTGCTGGCGCTCATGCCCGATGGCTATCGCGTGGCCATCAGCTTTTATCGCCACCATGCTTTTGCGCAGTTCTCGGTCGCCGACTTCGAGTGGCTGAGCGGCGTGGCCCTGGTGATCGCCAACTGCGTGCATCGCCACAGCCAGCTCACGGCGGCCACGGCCGGCGCCATAGGCGGCAGCCCCTGGCTCAGAACCCTGTCGGGGCGCGAGCGGCAGATGGTGTCGCTGATCGTCTCGGGCCACACCACCCAGCAGGCGGCCGATGAAATGGGGGTGGCGCTGACCACGGCGCTGACCTACCGCTATCGTGCTTTCCAGCATCTGGGGATTCGCAACACCAGGGAGCTGCTGGGCAAGGTCAATGCTGCGGACAGCAGAGCGTTGTGACGCCGCCTTGCACGCCAGGCTTTGGCGGCCTCGGGTTCAGATCGGCTTGCTTCTGAAATAGGAGCATCTGGCGCCGGGACATCCAACGCTAGAGGCGTTTTATGCGTGATCTTCCGGCTTGGGGCTGTGCTGCCTGGCGCTGTCGCGCGCCTGCTCCAGCAAGGCCAGCAGCTGGGCCTGCAGCGGCGGTGGGCATTCCTGCAGCAGCTCGGCCGCCAGCGCTTCGCGCAGCTGGCGCAGGCGGGCATGCAGCGTCTGGCCCTGCGGGCTCAGGCGCAGGCAGCGCACGCGCTTGTCGGACGCGCTGGCCGAGCGCTCCAGCCAGCCTCTGTCTTGCAGCTGGGCCAGGGTGCGCGCCATCTGGGCCTTGTCGGTATGGCTGTGCTCGACCAGCTCTTTTTGCGTCAGGCCCGGGTGGCGGCCCGTGTGCATGAGGATGCGCACCTCGTTGAAAGTCAGCTCCGGATGAATCGACTCCATGGATCTGCGCAGGCGCGCGCGAAACAGGTGCAGCAGATCGTGCAGCACCTCGAATACGTCGATGGAGGTGGTGGAGTTCATGGCGGGCAAGGTTATGGTTGACAAAGTCAACTTATTAATCGATATTTGGTGGACTTTATCAACTTCTTAAGAATCATGTCCACCACAGAGACGACTCCCATCATGCAGCGTGTGCGCCATGTTTTCCGCGCCCGTCATGTGCAATTGCTGGCGCGCGAGCGAATCAGCCCCGGTTTTGTGCGCCTGACCCTGGGCGGGCCCGAGCTGCAGGGCTTTGTGAGCGCGGGTTTCGACGACCACACCAAGCTTATCCTGCCCCAGGAGGGGCTGGCCAGGCCCAATCTGCCGCAGCTGATCGACGGCCGCCCGCATATCGACGGCGAGCGCCCGACCATGCGCGACTACACGCCGCTGGCCCATGACGCGGCGGCCAACACCCTGCGTCTGGACTTTGCGCTCCATGGTTCGGGCCCGGCCGCAGAATGGGCGCAGAGCGCGTCCCTGGGCCAGTGGCTAGGCTTGGCCGGGCCGCGCGGCAGCCTGTTGATTCCTGCGGCTCTGGACTGGCATTTGCTGCTGGGCGACGAGACCGCCATGCCCGCCATAGAGCGCCGCCTGGCCGAGCTGCCCGCAGGCAGCCGCGCCATCGTGCGCGTGCAGCTCGGCAACCGTGCCGACCGGCGCGCCTGGAGCAGTGCTGCGAAGTTGGACCTGCAGTGGGTGGATTCGCTCACGGCCGCCGTCGACGGGCTGGAGATTCCACCGGGCGAGGGCTTTGTCTGGGCCGCGGGCGAGCACCGCGCCATGGCCGATCTGCGCCAGCGGCTGCTGGCCAGGCCCGGGGCCAATCCCAGGCGCATGCGGATCGCCTCCTACTGGAAGCAGGGCGAGGCCGCCCATCACGCGGAGCTTGCCGCCGACGCTTGATAAAGGTCGGAATCGGCCCAAGCCCTTGGCAGCCAAGCGCCAGCAGCTATGAAAGCGAGAGTCAGCAGTTGAGCAGCAGTGGGCTTTGCCCGGGCCCGGTCTGGAGCCGGGCAGCGCCGCTGGCCACCAGGCTCTGCACCAGCTCGTCCAGCCACTGCGCGGCGCTTTGATCGGCAAAGTAGCGCCGGTGCAGCATGCCGAAATACGGCGTCTGCCGTATCCAGAGCGCGAGCTCGGCCAGATCGATCTGCTGCCATTCGAGCAGCTTGTACTTGAGCAGCACCTTGGCCGCATAGCTCGCATGGCGCGCCGGGGACTGCACAAAGCCGTCGAGCCGCCTGCGCGCTACGGCCAGCGCGGCGCAAACGTCGGTGAATACGCTGCCGTGGCCGGGCACTACCAGCGCTGGCCTCAGGCCTTCGATCACATCCAGCGTGGCGCTCACTTCCTCGAA
>JAFAIY010000018.1 GCA_019236485.1 Comamonas sp.
GCTCCTTGGCGCTTTGCAGGGCCCGGCTGGCCTGCTCGACCAGTTCGTCCAGGCTCAGGCCGTCCCAGGTCTCGGGCGCCAGGGCGCAGCCCGCGCTGAAATCCAGATCCAGCTGCAGCTCGTACTGGGCGCCCAGCTGCATGGCGGATCTGAGCCGGGTGTACAGCGAACGCACGCCCGCGGCATCGGCATGCAGCAGCAGGCAGAAGGTCTCGCCGCTCCAGCGGCCGGCGATCTCCTCGCCGCGCATCTGCTTTTGCAGCGTGCGCGACAGCAGCTGCAGCGCCTCGTCCCCGACCGTATGGCCGTGGCGGTCGTTGACGCGCTGGAAGTGGTCCATGTTCAGCATCAACATGGCCAGGGCCAGCTGCTTGCGCTTGGCGCGGCGCAGCATGATTTGCGCCTGGCGGGTCAACGCCTGGCGGTGGAGCAGGCCGGTCAGGCTGTCCTGCTGGTGCTGCTTCATGCCGCGGCGGCGGGTTTCGTCATTCAAGGCGATCAGGATCGCCACCAGCAGCAGGGTGCTGGAAAACGGCGCCAGCATGGCGAAGTCCAGATTGGTGTAGGAGTCCTCGGTGAAGCTCTGCAGCCAGGGCGTCTGCAGCGTCAGATAGCTGCGCAGCAGCATGATCAGACCCATGGCCGAGCCCACGCCGAAGAGTATGTAGCGCCAGCTCTTGTTCACGGGCCGGGCCGGATAGAGCGCCATGCAGGCCACGAGGGCGGCGCAGATGCCGTAGCAGGCGCTGAACCAGGCCAGGCGGCTGGGGACGGACTGCAGCAGCACCACAAAGCCCAGCGGCCCCAGGATGCCGCAGGCGATCTGGGCGCGCACCAGCAGCCTGGAGCGCGGGCCCAGCCAGCTGCGCAAGGCCTTGCCCAGCTGCCACAGCGCGGCCATGGCCGAGACGGCGGCCCCCAGCGGCAGCAGCGTGTCCCAGAGCTCCGACTCCAGATGCGCCGTGGCGAGTATGAGCAGCCAGGCCAGCCCCTGAAGCAGCAGAAACTGCTGCGCATGGCGGGCCGCGGGACTGATCTTCTGGCCCATGAACCAGGGCAGGGCAAAAGCGATGGTCATCAGATTGACGGCCACCACGATGGTCATGGAGAAGAAGTCCAGCTGCAGCATGGAGGCGGCTTCCTACTGGAAGGCGACTTCGTCGAAGCTGCGCAGCTTGCGGCTGTGCAGCCGGTTGGTGCCGCCCTCGCGCAGAATGTCCACGGCGCGCATGCCTATGCGCAGATGCTGGTCCACGCGCTCGCGGTAGAAATGGTTGGCCATGCCGGGCAGCTTGATCTCGCCATGCAGCGGCTTGTCGCTCACGCACAGCAGGGTGCCGTAGGGCACGCGGAAGCGGAAACCGTTGGCCGCGATGGTGGCCGACTCCATGTCCAGCGCCACGGCACGGCTCTGGCTGAAGCGCAGCTGGGGCAGGTTGTCGGGCAGCAGCTCCCAGTTGCGGTTGTCGGTGCTGGCCACGGTGCCGGTGCGCATGATGCGCTTGAGGTCGGCATGCTCCATCTGCGTCACGTCGGCCACGGCCTGCTGCAGCGCGAGCTGGATTTCGGCCAGCGCCGGAATGGGCACCCACAGCGGCAGCTCTTCGTCCAGCACATGGTCCTCGCGCACATAGGCATGGGCCAGCACATAGTCGCCCAGCTGCTGGCTGTTGCGCAGGCCCGCGCAGTGGCCCAGCATCATCCAGGCATGGGGGCGCAGCACGGCGATATGGTCGGTAATGGTCTTGGCGTTGGACGGGCCCACGCCGATGTTGACCATGGAGATGCCGCTGTAGTCGGAGCGCACAAGGTGGTAGCCGGGCATTTGCGGCAGGCGCGGCGGCGCGGCGCCCAGAGCGTCCACGGTCTCGGCGGGCAGGCCCTTGCGGCGCGTGACCACATTGCCGGGCTCGATGAAGGCGATGTACTCGCTGTCTTCCTTGGCCATCTCGGCATGGCCCAGGCTGATGAACTCGTCGATATAGAACTGGTAGTTAGTGAACAGCACGAAGTTCTGGAACCACTCGGGCGCCGTGCCCGTGTAGTGGCGCAGCCGGTGCAGCGAGTAGTCGACGCGCGGCGCGGTGAACAGCGACAGCGGCAGGGCCTCGCTGGGATGCGGGCGCCAGGTGCCGTTGGCGATGCCGTCGTCCATGGACTCGAGATCGGGCAGGTCGAAGACGTCGCGCATCAGCAGGCGGCGCTCGGCTGAGAGCGTGCCTTCCACATAGTCGTTGTCGGCGAACGAGAAATGGATGGGAATCGGCTTGTCGCTCAGGCCCACTTCCAGCGGCACCTGGTGGTGGAGGATCAGCAGGCGGAACTGTTCCTCGAGATAGTGGGCGAACAGATCGGGCCGGGTCAGCGTGGCCTCGTAGCTGCCCGGGCCTTCCACAAAGCCGTAGCTCAGCTTGGTGTCGGCGCGCGCCACGGTGGTGGTCCGGATGCGCACGAACGGGTAGTAGGCATGGATGGGGGCGGCCGGCGTCTCGCCGGCCACAAAGCGCTGCATGCCCACGCGCAGATGCTCGATCTGCTCGCGGTACAGCTGTTGCACATGGAGCAGAGCCTGCAGGGCATCCGTATGGAAAATACTGCCGTTTTTAGCGGGAGATGTAGGTGTATTCGGGGCCATGCACTATTGTCTTTATAGCGGGTGACAGTGTTGCGACATCCAGTGCTGCGCCTGATCTGAGGGCAGCGGAGCTGATACCAGGAACCCTTGCATCATGGCACAACCCATGTCCTTGAGCAGTTGCTGCTGGGCCTGGGTTTCCACCCCTTCGGCGACGATGTTCAGATGCAGGCTCTGGCCCATCTGCACGATGGCGCCGACTATGGCCTGGGCATCGGGGTTGTGGGTCAGGTCGGAAACGAAGGAGCGGTCGATCTTGAGCAGGTCTATGGGGTGTTTGCGCAGATAGGCCAGCGAGGAATAGCCGGTGCCGAAGTCGTCGATGGCCAGGCGCACGCCCAGGGCCTTGAGGGCCTGCAAGGTCTCGGGCATCTGCCCGCCCGAGAGCATGAGCGTGGACTCGGTGAGCTCGATATGCAGCAGCCCGGCATCGAGGCCGCTGTCTTCCAGCGCCTGGGCCACTTCCTGGACCACGTCGCGCTGGCGGAACTCCTGGGCGGAGAGATTGATGGCCATGGGCACGGCCGGATGGCCCGCATCCTGCCAGGCCTTGGCCTGGCGGCAGGCCTGGTTGAGCACCCAGCGGTCCACCGCGGCGATCAGGCCGCGGTTCTCGGCAAAGCCTATGAATTCGTCGGGTGACACCAGGCCGCGATGCGGGTGCTTCCAGCGCACCAGGGCCTCGAAGCCCGCGAGCTCGCCGTTGTGCATATGGATCTGCGGCTGGTAGTGCAGCTCGAACTCGTCGCGCTCCACGGCCTGGCGCAGCAGCTGCTCCTGCATGAGCATGCGCGTGCTGCGGCTCTCCAGCATCGGGATGTAGAACTGCGTGAAGCCGCGGCCGCGGCTTTTGGCCATGTGCATGGCGGCTTCGGCATTGCTGAGCAGCGCCTCGGGGCCGTCCCCGTCCTGGGGGTAGGTGGCGATGCCCAGGCTCAGCGAGAGCACCAGCTGCGTGCCCTCGATCTGATAGGGCGCCTCCACGGCGCTGCGCAGCTGCGCGGCCAGGGCCTCGGTTTCGAGCAGGCTGGGGTTGTCGGGCAGCAGCACCACAAAGTCGTCGCTGCCGATGCGGGCCACGAAGTCCTGCGGCCGCAGCGCGTTGCGCAGGCGCTGGGCCATCTCGCACAGCAGCAGATCGCCGGCGCGGTGGTTCAGGGAATCGTTGACGGCCTGGAACTGGTCGAGGTCCAGGCTGAGCACGGCCAGGCGGGTGCGCTGAGTCAGGCTCTGGGCCAGGGCCTCGCCCAGCTGCCGGTTCAGATGGGCGCGGTTGGGCAGGCGCGTCAGCGGGTCGTGGCGGGCCAGAAAATCCATATGCTGGCGCGCCTGGATGCTGGCCGTCATGTCGCGCACGACGACGATGCGGTATTCGTCATTGGCGCCGGGCATGGTCTTGGCCTCGACCTCGATGGGGACCTGCTCGCCGTTCTTGTGGACGAGCATGGATTCCTCGCGGTCCTCGCGTCCGCTGCGCATATGCTGCAGCGCACGCAGGCGGAACTCGAGCGCCACATAGTCGAGTATGGGCGTGCCGCGCAGCTCGTCCAGGGTGTAGCCCGTGAGCCGGGTCAGCGCATCGTTGCCATCGAGGATGAAACCGTCGCGGTGCAGCACTATGGCTTCGGTGGTGATGGCCGAGAACTTGCGCATGCGCTCCTCGTTGTCGCGCATCTGCTGGGCCGCCTGGTACTGGGGGCTGACGTCGGTCAGCAGCGCCACCACGCCCTTGAGCAGGCCTTCCTCCACATGGGGGCGCAGCACGGTTTCCAGAAACTGCAGCTTGCCGGCCGAGGACAGGAGCTTGCGCGTGTAGCGCACGGGTTCGGGGACATGGGCTCTCAGTGGGCCCAGATAGGGCTCGATCTGTTCCCAGACATCTTCGCCCACCACCTCGCGCGCCGAAAGCCCGACAATGGTTTGCGGCGTCAGCCCGAAATATTCGGCATAGCGGGCGTTGGCAAAACTGCAGGTACGGGTGGCTGCATCAAAATAGGCCAGCATGGCCGGCGTGGTGTCTGCGATCAGGCGCAGCATGGCATCCTCGTTCCTGATCTGCCGCTGGTTGAAGTTGTCAGGCATGCGCCTCCCTTTGGAGAGCATTTTTATAGGATTTAGTCTGGATTTAACCAGAGTCGGCTAGTTTTAACCGAATTATTTCAAAACGAATTTACAACTGCTGACAGCCGGGCCTGCGCCTCAGCCGCGCCAAAGTGGGCGCTTCTTGATATGACTAAAACTTCTGTACTCGCTTCATCGTCCACCTGGTTGCATCCGCGCAACCTGCTGCGGATTTCCGTGGTGGTGGCCTTGCTCACCATTGTCCTCAAGACCATGGCCTGGTGGCTGACGGGATCGGTAGGCCTGCTGTCGGATGCGCTGGAGTCCTTTGTGAACCTGGCCGGCGCCATGTTCGCTCTGACCATGGTCACCGTGGCCAAGCGGCCCGCGGATACCGAGCATCCCTATGGGCATTACAAGGCCGAGTATTTCTCGGCCGGCTTTGAGGGCGTGCTGGTTATTGGCGCGAGTCTGGCCATCGCCTGGGCCGCGCTGACGCGGCTCTGGCATCCGCAGCCGTTGGAGCAGTTGAGCTGGGGCCTGCTGCTGTCGCTGGTCAGCACGGGCTTCAACGGCCTGCTGGCCTGGGTCATGCTGCGTTCGGCGCGCCAGTACCGCTCCATGGCCCTGGTCGGTGATGCCAAGCATCTGCTCACCGATGTCTGGACCTCGGTGGGCGTGGTGGTCGGTCTGCTGGCCGCGGCCTGGACCGGCTGGCTGTGGCTGGATGCGCTGGTAGCCCTGGGCGTGGCCGCCCATATCTGCGTACAGGGCATGCAGCTGGTCTGGCAGTCCTCGCAGGGACTCATGGACCAGGCGCTGGACGCGCCCCAGCGCCTGCAGATCGACAACTTGCTGGACGGCTATGCGCGGCGCGGCGACGGCGTGGTCTTCGACAATGTCTCGAGCCGCCAGGCCGGCGAGCGCAGCTTTCTCGATCTGCACATGCATGTGCCAGGGCAGTGGAGCGTGCAGCGCGCGGCACAATTGCGCTCCGAGATCGAGGCCGAGCTGCTCAAGGCCATTCCGGGTCTGTATGCCCGGATCGAGTTGCTGCCCGAGGGCATGAGCACGGCCAGCGAGGTGGCCGATGGTGGCGCGGAGGGCGCCGTGCAGGAGAGTTCCGGAACATGATGAGTGTGATTCAGCGCGTCAAGCAGGCGCGTGTGGAAGTCGAGGGCCGCATTACCGGCCAGATCGAACAGGGCCTGCTGGTGCTGGTCTGTGCCGAACGCGGAGACACCGATGCCGAGGCCGACAAGCTGCTGGCCAAGCTGCTCAAGCTGCGCATCTTCAGCGACGAGGCTGGCAAGATGAACCGCAGCCTGCAGGATGTGGGCGGCGGCCTGCTGATCGTGAGCCAGTTCACGCTGGCCGCCGATACCCGAGGCGGCAACCGCCCCAGCTTTACGGGCGCGGCCGCGCCCGACGAAGGCCGGCGCCTGTACGACTATTTCGTGGAGCGGGCACGCGCGGCCCATCCCCTGGTGCAGACCGGCGAGTTTGCGGCCGATATGCAGGTGCATCTGCTCAACGACGGGCCGGTGACCATTCCCATGCGCATAGAGCCGGCCGCAGCCCCGGCATGAACCCATAACCCCATTTCACGCACAAGACCATGAACCAGCTCCGCAACCCTTACCTGTTGGCCGTCGCACTGGGCGCCGCTCTGGCCTGCAGCCTGCCGGCCCAGGCGCAGACGCTCAAAAAGCCCGCACTCGACGCTCTGCTCGCTCAGCCCGCGCCGGCCAGCTTTGCCTCTTTTGCGCAGCAGGCCGCCAAGGCCCAGCCCTCGGTGGTCCTGGCCGTGCAGCGCTACGGCCGCGGCGAGGCGCTCACGGGCGAGGAGCTGGCCGATGTCGCGCGCCTGCTGGGGGCTTACACCCGCCTCACGCAGGAAGGCGCGGTGCTGGCCAGCCTGCAGCGCATGGTGGCTCTGCCCACGGTGCGCGACGCCAAGCTGCCGCCGCACGAGAGCCCGGCCATTGTCGATTTCGGCAAGCTGGTCGAGACCATGGCCCGCGACTTCGGCCTGCGCTTTCGCAATGTGGACAACCGCATCTTCGAGGTAAGCCTGCCCGGCACCGGTGGCGAGGAATTCGGCATCCTCACCCATGCCGACGTGGTGCCGGTGGTGGCCGCCGAATGGGTGCTGGACGGCAAGGCCATCAACCCCTTCGAGGTCACGCGCGTGGGCGACAGGTTGTACGGCCGCGGCACCATAGACGACAAGGGCTCGATCGCCACCGTGCTGTATGCGATGAAGGCCGTCAAGGACAGCGGCCTGCCGCTGGCGCGCAGCATCCGTTTGATGATCGAGACCACCGAGGAGTCCGGCGGCGACGCAATGAAGTACTACCAGGCCAGGACCCCGCTGCCCGAGTACAACATCGTGCTCGACAGCAAATACCCGGCCGTGGTCGCCGAAAAG
Source organism: Comamonas sp. (assembly GCA_019236485.1). Classification (GTDB taxonomy): domain Bacteria; phylum Pseudomonadota; class Gammaproteobacteria; order Burkholderiales; family Burkholderiaceae_C; genus Comamonas. The sequence continues at coordinate 7,128 of JAFAIY010000018.1, forward strand.
GGCACGGGCGCGCTCAAGGCCGTGTTTGCCGATATGCGTGTGGATGCGGCCAAGCCCGCGATCACCGCCATGGCGGGTGCGGCCTCGGCCAACGCCATCGCGCAGACGGCCACGGCCACCATCTCGGCCGGCGACGCGGCCGCGCTCGCCGCCATTGAGCAGCGCCTGAATGCGGCCAAGGACGGCTTTGTCGCCGAACACCAGGCCCAGGGCGGCAAGTTCGCCATAGCCGTGCAGCAGGACAGCGGCGCCGTCAGCGTCAAGCTCACGGGCACCTCGGCCCACGGCTCGCGCCCCGAGGAGGGCGTGAACCCCGTGCCGCGCCTGGCCCTGTTCCTGCAGCAGACGCTGATGCCCGCGCAGGGCGCGGCCCTGGTGCAGACCAACCAGTACAGCCAGGCCGTGCGCTATATCAACAGCGTGTTCGGCCTCGACTACTTCGGCAAACAGCTGGGCATAGCCTATGCCGACGACTTCATGGGGCCGCTGACCCTGTCGCCCAACCTCATCAAGGCCGCGGACGGCAGGCTCGAGGTGACCACGAACGTGCGCATGCCGCGCGGCAAGACGCCCGAGCAGCTGCGTGCCGAGGTCGAGCAGGGCATAGCGCGCTGGAGCGATACCGCCAAGGTGCCGGTGAGGGTGGAGTACACCCAGGGCAACTGGATGGCGCGCGACCCCAAGGGCGCCTGGCTGTCCACCCTGCTCAATATCTTCGGCGACACCACGGGCCTGGATGCCAAGCCCGTGCCCACGGCCGGCAGCACCACGGCCAAGCTCATGCCCAATGCCATCAACTTCGGCCCGGCCATGCCCGGCAAGAAGTACACGGCCCATAACGCGCTCGAGTACCAGGAGCTGGCCGATCTGCGCACCGATATGCAGATGTTCACCGAGATGCTGGTGCGCATCGGCAATCTGCAGCAGATGCAGTGACGCAGGTCCAAGGTCTTGTGCGCGAGGAATGGCTGTGTGAACCCAGTCCCGGGATAATTCAGCCCCATGAATACCTCCACCAGCGCCGCCAAGGCCACTGACTCCACCGCTTTCTCGGCGCTGCCCCTGTCTCCCGAAATGCTGGCCAACCTCCAGCAGCTCGGCTATGCGCAGATGACGCCCATCCAGGCCGCCAGCCTGCCGCTGACCCTGCAGGGCAAGGACTTGATCGCCCAGGCCAGCACCGGCAGCGGCAAGACCGCGGCCTTTGGTCTGCCCATGGTCGACCGCCTGAATCCGCGCTGGTTTGCCGTGCAGGGCCTGGTGCTGTGCCCCACGCGCGAGCTGGCCGACCAGGTGGCCACCGAAATTCGTCGCCTGGCGCGCGCCCAGGACAATATCAAGGTCGTCACCGTCTATGGCGGCGTGCCCTCGCGCAACCAGATCGCTTCGCTGGAAAACGGCGCCCATATCGTGGTCGGTACGCCGGGCCGCGTGATGGACCTGATGGAGCGCGGCAAGCTCGATATCAGCAACCTCAAGACCCTGGTGCTGGACGAGGCCGATCGCATGTTGGACATGGGCTTTCTGTCCGATATCGAGACCGTGGTGCGCCAGTGCCCGGCAGAGCGCCAGACCCTGCTGTTCTCCGCCACCTATCCCGAGGGCATTGCCTCGCTGGCCAACCGCTTCATGCGCGAGCCTCAGACGGTCAAGGTCGCGGCCCAGCACAGCTCGAACAAGATAGAGCAGCGCTGGTACGAGGTGGGCGCGCGCGAAAAGCTCGACGCGGTGGCGCGCCTGCTCGCGCATTTCCGTCCCGAGTCGAGCATCGCTTTCTGCAATACCAAGCAGCAGTGCCGCGATGTGGTGGCGGCGCTGCAGGCCCAGGGTTTCAGCGCGCTGGCGCTGTTCGGCGAACTCGAGCAGCGCGAGCGCGACGAGGTGCTGGTGCAGTTCGCCAACAAGAGCTGCAGCGTGCTGGTCGCCACCGATGTGGCGGCGCGCGGCCTCGATATCGCCGACCTGTCGGCCGTCATCAATGTGGACGTGACGCCCGACCCCGAGGTGCATATCCACCGCATAGGCCGCACGGGCCGCGGCGATGCCGAGGGCCTGGCGCTGAATCTGGTGTCCATGGACGAGATGGGCAGCGTGGGCAAGATCGAGCAGCTGCAGGGCCGCTCTTCCGAGTTCTTCCCCGTGGCCGAACTCACG
>JAFAIY010000043.1 GCA_019236485.1 Comamonas sp.
CAGCAGCACGCCCGTCAGCAGCACGCGGCCCGCACCTATGCGATCGGCCATGGCGCCCGCAAAAGGCTGGGTCAGCCCCCACCACAGCTGGCCGAAGGCGAAGGCCAGGCTGATCTGGGCCAGGCCCAGGTGCGTGGCGCTGTTCAAAGGGCTGACGAACAGGCCCATGCTCTGGCGGCTGCCCATGGTCAGGGCAAAGGTGGAAGCTGCCGCCAGCAGCACCAGCCATACGCTCCACTGGCGGCCCGCCGCCTGCCCGCTCTGATCCTCATGCATATCGCTCTCCATCATGGTTTCAAGCGTGCTCGTCCGGGCATTCCAGCGAACCATCGTCGTCCAGCAGCTGCAGTGCATCGTCGATCAGCGCATGCAGCGCCAGCACCCGCTCCACACCCAGCTGTGCATTGAGCTGCAGCTGCGCATGGCGCCAGCCGCTCTGGGCCTGGGCTCGCTTTGCGCGTCCGGCCTCGGTGATCTGGACCAGGCGGCTGCGCGCGTCGACGCCAGGAGCCACTTCCAGCCAGCCCGCGGCCACCAGGGGCTTGAGGTTGCGGGTCAGCGTGGAGGCATCCATGGTCATGGCGCGCGCCAGGTCCACGGGACGAATCGGTCCGCGGTGCAGTACCTGGGACAGCAGCGAGTACTGCGTGGTCTTGAGCCCGGCCTGGGCCAGCTGCGCGTCGTAATGCTGGGACACGCGGCGCAGCAGCTGACGCAGCTTGAAATTGGTACATCCCTGCGGCTGCAAGGTCTTGCTCTCGCCCATGATGGCTCCCCGGCCGGCCTCTGTGCCGGCATATGCGTGATTGCGCTCCGGTGATTATTGTATCTACAATGATTGCATATGCAATACCAAGGAGACAGCATGGATACCGCAGTCAAGGCACAGGAGTCGTCGTTTATTTCTTCCGTGGACTGGGACGCCCACAAGGCCGAGGTCGTGGACCGCATGCTGGCCGGCGGCGGCCAGCCCGGCGTGGCCGCGCCGGCCCAGGTTCAGGGCAAGAGCGGCCTGGAACTGATGCAGGCCATGCTGGCCGGTGCGCTGCCCTACCCGCATATCGCCGATACGCTGGACTTCGCGCTGATCGAAGTCGCCCATGGCAAGGCCGTGTTCCAGGGCACGCCCCAGCGCAAGCACTACAACCCCATGGGCAGCGTGCATGGCGGCTGGTTTGCCACGCTGCTGGATTCGGCCCTGGGCTGCGCCGTGCAGACCACGCTGCCCGCGGGCATGGCCTACACCACGGCGGAGCTGGGCGTGAACATCGTGCGTGCGGCGCGCGAAGACACGGGACCTCTGCGCGCCATAGGCCAGGTGGTGCATAGCGGCCGGCAGCTGGCCACGGCCGAGGCCCGCATCGTCGGCCCCGACGGCAAGCTCTATGCGCATGCCACCACCACCTGCCTGGTATTTGCGGCCAGGGCCTGAAAACACGGGCTCAAAAAATCGATAAAAACCGCGACTGGCGCTTATGTAGCAAGCGCCAGCCGCTATTCTTTTGAGAAATTCAGCGCTGAATCACTGGTGCAGCAGCTTGAGAAACTGCTGGGCCGGCTGGCTCAGCGGCCGGTCGCGGCGCACCAGGCTGCCATAGGCCTCCAGCGCACGCCCGAAACGGTAGGGAAGAATCTGCAGCAGGCCGTGCGCCTGGTTGTCCTGGGCCACGGTCTGGGGAATCACGGCCAGCATGTCGGAATGCCGCACCAGATTCATCGAGGTCAGGATGGAGCCGGTCTCTATCAGGTCGCGCGGCAGCGGCTGGCGGTGGGCATGGAACTCCTGATCGATCAGGGCCCGCATGGGGCTGCCGCGCGACTGCATCACCCAGCCATAGTCCTGCAGCTGCTCGAACGACACCTGCCTGGCCCGGGCCAAGGGATGGCTGTTGCTCACCACGATGCATAGCGCCTCGTCGTCAATGGCACGGAATTCGTATTCGTCGCCATCCTCGCCGGTCAGTCGGCCCAGCACCACTTCCAGCACCCCTTCGCGCAGCTGCGACAGCAGTCGGTCGCTGGTATCCACGGCCACCTCCATGGACAGCATGGGCCACTGCGCGCGCAGATCCAGCAGCGCCCGCGTGAGCCGACCCGGCGAGGCCGCCATGATGCTGCCCACGGCAAGGCGCCCGGCGCTGCCCCGGCGCAGCTCGAGCAGCTCGCGGTTCAGCGCTTCCATGCCGCCGCGAAAGTTCTGGAAATAGCAGGTCACGCGCTCGCCGGCCGCATTGAGCTTGAGGCCGCGGCCTACGCGGTCGAACAGCGGCAGGCCCAGCGCATCTTCGAGGTCGTGCAGCATCTTGGTGGCCGCGGGCTGGGTCAGCCCCAGTTGGCCGGCCGCCGCGCGCAAAGTGCCCTGCTCGTCTATGGCCAGGATCAAGGCCACCTGCCGCATGCGCAGGCGGTTGAGCAGCTGGGGCGTGCTGTCCTGCCGGTCTATGGAGCCCATGCCGTCCTCTCCGAATGATTCCTATGGGTTATCAAAATATCATGATATTTCAATATACACATATCAATTGCCTGCCTAG
>JAFAIY010000097.1 GCA_019236485.1 Comamonas sp.
GGCCCCACCGCCGCCGCTGCTGCAGCTGCCGGCCCCCACGCAATCGCCGCTATGGCATGCGCTGCAACCCGTGCAGGCCGCGCGCATCGCCGCGATCACGGCCGCGCCCCTGCCCGCGCGCGGGCCTCCTGCGTCTTACCTCTGAAATCTCTCTGGCCATAGCCATGCCCGGCACCGCTCGCTCGCGCAGCCGGTGCGCATCGCCGTGGCCTTTATCGGATTCATAAGGGGCCGGCACGGCCCCGAGGTAAGCATTGATGAAAAAGCATTTTCTGCCACTCATGGCGAGTGGCATCGCCCTGCCATGGCTGGCCCAGACGGCCTGGGCCCAGAACGACACCACGGAGGCTCCCGAGCGCAGCAAGACGCTGGGCGTGGTCACCGTCAACGGCGGCCAGCCCAGCTCGCTGCCCACGCAGATCCCGACCACCATAGAAGGCATCACGCGCGAGGAGATCGAGACCCGTATCAACGCCACGGACAGCGAGGACGCGCTCAAGTACATGCCCAGCCTGCTGGTGCGCAAGCGCTATATCGGCGACTACAACCACGCCATCCTCTCCACCCGGGCTTCGGGCACGGGCAACAGCGCGCGCTCGGCCGTCTATGCGGACGGCATTCTGCTGTCCAACTATCTGGGCAACGGCATTGCCAACGGCACGAACTACGCGCCGCGCTGGGGCTTGGTCACGCCCGAGGAAATCGAGCGCGTGGACGTGATGTACGGCCCGTTCTCCGCGGCCTACCCGGGCAACTCCGCAGGCGCCGTGGTCGACTATGTGACCCGCATGCCGGACAAGCTCGAAGCCCATGTGGCGGCCGGCTATGCCTCGCAGCCCAACCATCTCTATGGCAGCAGCCAAAGCTTCGACAGCTGGAACAGCAGCGCCTCCATAGGCAGCCGAAGCGGCGACTGGTCGTTCTGGATCAATCTCAACCACATCGACAGCCAGGGCCAGCCGCTGACTTTCGCCACCGTGACCCAGGCATCCGGCAAGCCCGGCAACGCAGGCGTTCCCGTGCAAGGCGCGGTGCCTGGACTGAACACCACCAACCAGCCCTGGTACATCCTGGGCGCGGGCACGCAATACCGCACCCAGCAGGATCACGCCAAGATCAAGCTGGCCTACGACATCACGCCGACCCTGCGCGCCAGCTACACCCTGGGCTGGTGGCAGAACAGCTCCAGCGGCAGACCCGAGACCTATCTGACAGGCCCGAACGGCCAGCCCGTCTACAGCGGCCCCATCAATATCGGCGGCAAGAGCTATACGCTGTCGCCCACGGCCTTCGGCCTGTCCAACGACGACCAGACCCACACCATGCACGGCGTCTCGGTCAAGAGCCATACCCAAGGCAGTTTTGACTGGGAACTCAGCGCCAGCCTCTACGACTACGGCAAGGATCAGCAGCGCATGCCCACCATCGCCATGCCTGCAGCCGCCACTGGGGGGGCGGGCACTTTGCAGGACCAGAACGGCACGGGCTGGAACACCCTGGCCGCCAAGGGCACCTGGCGCCCCCAAGGCCTGCAGGGCGCGCATATCGTGGACTTCGGCCTGGGCCGCGATGCCTACAAGCTCAATATCAGCAAGTACAACGTGCTGGGCGACTGGCAGTCCGGCCCCGCCAACACGCAATCGGTGGTGAGTCAGGTCGGCGGGCGCAGCGAAACCCGCTACCTCTGGGCGCAGGACAGCTGGCGTCTGGCGCCGCAGTGGAAGGCCGTGCTGGGCCTGCGCTGGGAGGACTGGAGCGCCAGCGATGGCTATACCGCCACAGCCGGCAGCCAGCTGGCCTATGCCAAGCGCAGCGAAGCGCATTTCTCGCCCAAGGCCGCTCTGGCCTATCAGTGGAGCAAGGACACCACGCTCAAGGCCTCGATAGGTCGGGCCGTGCGCTTTCCGACCGTGGGCGAGCTCTATGGCGCGACCTCGGGCGGTGCTCTGTCCTTCATCAACAACCCGAATCTCAAGCCCGAGCAGTCCTGGACCAGCGAGCTCTCGGCCGAGAAGGACCTGGGCAACGGCCTGCTGCGCGCCACGCTGTTTCATGAAACCACCAAGGATGCGCTCTACAGCCAGCTGATTCCCGGCACCACCACCTCGGCCGTGCAGAACGTGGACAAGGTGCGCACCACGGGCCTGGAACTCGCCTATACGGCGCAATCGGTGTGGATGCGCGGGCTGGACCTGGGCGCCAGCCTGACCTATGCCGACTCGAAGATCGTGGCCAATGCCGCCAACCCGGCCAGCGTGGGCAAGTGGCAGCCGCGCGTGCCGCGCTGGCGCGCCACGGCCTATGCGACCTACCAGCCCAGCGACCGCTGGGCCTTCACGGTCGCGGCGCGCTACAGCGGCCGCCAGTACTCGCAACTGGACAACAGCGATGTCAACGCCAGCACCTATATGGGGGCCAGCAAATACTTCACCGTGGATCTGCGCGCCCGCTACCAGATCAACAAGCAGCTGTCCGCGGCCTTTGGCATAGACAACGCCAACAACTACCAGTACTGGAACTTCCACCCCTATCCGCAGCGCACCTACAGCGCCTCGCTGCGCTGGGATATGTGAGTGCGCTCAGCGCGCGGCCATGGCCAGCAGCCCATGGCTGTTGCGCATGCGGAAAGTCCCCATGGCCGCCAGCAGGGCCAAGGCCAGGCCCAGGGCGCAAGCGCCCTGCCAGCCGCCGCGGCTCCAGGCCAGGGTACCCAGGGCCGAGCCCGCGGCCGCACCCAGAAAGTATCCCGTCATATACACGGCATTCATGCGCCCGCGCGCCGCGGGCAGCAGCTGGGCCACGCTGGCCTGGTTGGTGATGTTCAGGCATTGCAGGCCCAGATCTATCACCACCATGCCCAGGACAAACCAGCCCAGGTGCGCGCCGCCCCACCAGAGCATGGGCCAGGACAGCAGCAGGGCCAGGGCGCCGATCGCACAGCTCACGCGGCCCAGGCCCTTGTCCACCAGGCGTCCGGCCTGGGTCGCGACCAGCGCGCCGGCCGCGCCCGCCAGACCGATCAGGCCGATCTGCCCGTCGTCCAGGCCCAGCGGCCCGCCGGACAGCTGCAGCGCCATGGTCGAGAACAGCACGCTGACCGAGGCAAATGCCAGGGCGCTGACCAGGGTGCGCTGGCGCAGTCCGGCCTGGCTGCACAGCAGCCGCCACATGCTGCTCAGCACCTGTGGATAACTGACAGGGCTGGGGTTGCGTGATGCGGGCAGGGCCTGCCACAGCCATAGCGCGACCACCGCCATGATGGCCGCTGCCCCCTGGTAGACGGCCTGCCAGCCCCAGGCCTCGGAGACCATGCCCGCCACACTGCGCGCCAGCAAAATGCCCAGCAGCAGCCCGCTCATGACCCAGCCCACGGCCCTGCCGCTCTGGCCCGGCAGGGCCAGGGCCGCCGCCATGGGCACCAGCACCTGGGCCGCCACCGAGAACAGGCCCGCCACCAGGGTTCCGAGCAGAAACACAGGCAAGCTATGGGCCTGACCGCACAGGGCCTGGCCCGCGGCGGCCAGCAGCATCAGGGCCACGGCCAGGCCACGGCGCTGCAGCTTGTCGCCCAGCGGCGCCAGCAGCAGCAGGCCGGCCGCATAGGCGGTCTGCGCCAGCGTCACGCTGGAGGCGGCAGCGGCTTCGTCCACGCCGAAGTGCTCGGCAATCGAATGCAGCAGCGGCTGGTTGAAGTAATTGCCACCCGCGCACAGACCGCAGGCCAGTGCCATCAGCAACAGGGAAGAAGCACCCAGGCCTTGCGGCGCGGCTGCAGCGGAGTTCTCGGACATCGGAAAAACGCGTGATGGCGGCTGCCCGGCAAGGCAGCCGCGAATACAGGGATATGGGATAGGGAGGGCGAAGCCCATGCCGGGTGGCTGCCCGCAGGCAGGCCGGCTTTGCGGCAAGGCCGCATTGCAGGAATGCAGGCGGCTCGCCAGATGCCCGATTGTCGCCAGCGGTCCCGAACTCCGCTGCACGCGGCCCCAATGCCCCCGAAGCTCACCAAGGGTTAACCCTTGGCAATCAGAGCACGGCACGCCGGCCGCCAACAGGCTTATGCTTTCGGGCATGAAACCTCTTACCTTCCTCCTGGCCGCCTGCGCTGCCGCGGCCGCAGCCGTCTCGTTCATGAGCCTGAGCCACGCCGAGCAGATAGGCGCGGTGGATACCGTCTTCAAGTGGATTGGCCCCGACCACAAGATCGTGGTCGATGCCTATGACGACCCCAAGGTGCCGGGCGTGACCTGCTATGTCTCGCGGGCCAAGACCGGCGGCATCAAGGGCGGACTGGGCCTGGCCGAGGACCGCTCCGAGGCCTCCATCGCCTGCGTGGCCACGGGCGCCATCCAGTTCCCCGCAGCGCTCAAGCAGCAGGAGGAGGTGTTCACCGAGCGCACCTCGCTGCTGTTCAAGCGCCTGCGCGTGGTGCGCATGGTGGATGCCAAGCGCAACGCCCTGGTCTATATGACCTATTCGGACCGCGTGATCGAAGGCTCGCCGCAGAACAGCGTGACGGCCGTGGCCGTGCCCCAGGGCACGGCGATTCCCGTCAAATAACCGGCCTGCCCCCTCAGGCCTCGGCGGGCAGGCTTGCATGGCAGGCCTGCACAAAGGCCGTCAGCGCGGGCGAGCGCCGCTTGCCCGCGCGCTGCACCAGGGAGAAATGCCGCCACATGCGCGGCAGCGTGGTCGGCAGAATCTCCAGCTCCTGGGTCTGCAGCTGGGCCTGGACCAGCACGCGCGACAGGCAGCTGATGCCCAGGCCCTGGGCCACGCAGCGTGCAATCGCCTCCGAGCTGCCCAGGGTGGCCGCGGCCGGCAGCTGGTGCAGATGGGGCAGCAGCGCATGCTCGACCATCTCGCGCGTGCCCGAGCCCGGCTCGCGCAGCAGCCAGGCGGCCTTGCGCAGCGCGGCCACGCCCAGCGGCTTGAGCCGTGCCTGCCGGGCCAGCGGGTCCTGCGGCGATGCCACGATGACCAGCTCGTCGCGCAGCCAGGGCTCGACCTCCAGCCCCTGCCAGTGGCTGCTGCCCTCGATCAGCCCCATGTCCACCTCCATGGCCTGCACGGCCTCGCCCACCTCCTGGGTGTTCGCGATCTGCAGGTCCACGCGCACCAGCGGATGGGATCTGGCCAGCCGCGCCAGCACCTCGGGCAGCGCATACGTGCCTATGGTGGTGCTGGCCGCCACGCGCAGGCGCACCGGCATATTGGCGGCCCGCGCGGAAAAAGCCTCTTCTATGCCGCGCGCCTGCTCCAGCACGGCCAGGGCCTGCGGCAGCAGGGCACGGCCCGCGTCGTTGAGCACCAGGCGCTTGCCCACGCGCTCGAACAGCTGCACGCCCAGGCCCTGCTCCAGCTGCTGCAGCGCCGCGCT
>JAFAIY010000142.1 GCA_019236485.1 Comamonas sp.
GCCCATGGGCATGGTCGGCGTGGTCTTCACCTTGCAGATTGCCTGCTTTGCCTACACCGGCGTGGAACTCATAGGCGTGACCGCCGGCGAGGCCGAGTCGCCCGAGAAAGTGCTGCCCCGGGCCACCAACAGCATCGTCTACCGCATTCTGATCTTCTATGTCGGTGCCCTGGTCGTCATCATGTCGCTGGTGCCCTGGAACGAACTCAGCCCCGATATGAGCCCCTTCGTCCATATCTTCGACAAGCTGGGCATTCCCGCCGCGGCCGGCATCATCAATTTCGTGGTCATCACCGCCGCAGCCTCTTCGTGCAACAGCGGCATCTTCAGCACGGGCCGCATGCTCTACACGCTGGCGCAATTCAAACAGGCGCCCGCCAGGCTGGGTCGGGTCAATGCCCGCCATGTGCCTGCCGCCGGCATTGTGATCTCTGCGGCATTTATGCTGGTCGGCGTGGTGCTCAACTATCTGGTGCCCGAGGAGGCCTTCATCTACGTGACCAGCATTGCCACGATAGGCGCCGTGTGGACCTGGGGCATCATCGTCTTTGCCCACCTGCGCTATCGCCGCGCCGTCAGGCTGGGTCATGCCGCCGCCGTGGCCTACCGCATGCCCGGCGCGCCGTTCACCAACTGGTTTGTGCTGGCCTTTCTGGCCGTGGTGCTGGTCTGCCTGTCGCTGGATGCCAGCACCCGCGTGGCGCTCTATATCGCTCCCCTGTGGTTTGCGCTGCTGACGATTGGCTACCGCCTCTATGCGGCCCAACCCGAGCGTCGCCAAAGCCTGCCTCAGGCCCGGCAGCAGGCGGCCTGACTATGCATGGCAGCCACCCACCACTTGATACCGCGGCAATCCGCTATTGATTCAAGAGCTGCTTGCGCTCCGCTATTGTTCATTTCATAGACTATTCAATGCGAAGGTGAACAGCAGAGAGCGCAGGCAGCTCTCAAAATCAGAGTTGCAAACAGATCAGCACCAGGCCCAGCATCATCAGCGCCATGCCCAGCTTTTCCGCCCGCGACAGCTTCTCGCTGAACACCTTGCGCGAGACGATATAGCTGAACACCACCTCCACCATGCCCAGGGTGCGCACGGCTGCCGCCCCCTGCATGGCATAGGCGGTGAACCAGGCCAGCGAGGCCGCGGCGCCCATGCTGCCGGCCAGCAGCGAGATGCGCCAGGCCTTGAAGATGGGACGCAGCCCCTGTTCATGGGTTTTGGCAATCCAGGCGCCCATGACCACGGACTGCATGCTCTGCGCAATCAGCACGCCCCAGGCACCGGAAAGCCAGGGCGATGTCACGCCCAGCCTGGCAATCTCTACCGCGCCGCCGCGAAAACCAATGGTGGCCAGCGCAAAACAGGCACCGCAGATCAGACCGTAGACGGACGACTTGCTGGTCCAGGCCGAGAGCGTGAACAGCTGTCCGCGCGGCGGCAGCGACAGCATCAACACCCCAATAGTCGCCAGCACCATGGCCAGCAACGCCAGCCGGGTCGGCAGCTCGTGCAGGAACATGGCCGCAAACAAGGCCACCTGCAGCACCTCGGTCTTGGACAGCGTGACCGCCACGGCAAAGTTGCGCTCCTTCATGGCCATGAGCAAGGCGGCCGTGGCCGCGACCTGAAAGAAAGCACCGAGCGCAATCCAGCCCAGATAGGCGGCGCTGAACTGCGGCAGCAGCAGGGACGGATCGCCCAGGCCATACAGCGCCAGCAGATAGATGGCTGCAAACGGCAAGCCATAGAGAAAGCGCACCAGCGTGGCCGGCAGCGTGCCGACCTGGGCCGTCAGCGAGCGCTGGGCCGTGTTGCGCACCGTCTGCGCCGCCGCCGCAAACAGCACAACCGGAACCCACAAATACTCCATACCTATACCCGACATGACACGCCCTCTTTTTTGTTAGCGCGCCAGCATAGCGCCGGCCGCCTGGCGGCGCTGACGCGATTCGCGCGGCCCTCCTGCTCAAGCCAAGGCGACGCGAAGCGCGAACGGCAGCCGCCATGATGGCGAGGTCTATTCCCAAGCGAAATAACCTCAGATCCATGCCATTGCTGCATCTTTAGCTACAATTTAAGCCGGGTGCCCGCCACACGAGGTGGCGATGGCAGGTGAATGTTCATGCGCAGGTCGGGCCGCCAGCGCGCCAGTCGTTTTGCAATGCAGACGGCACCATCAGGCATGGTGCATCTGTCGGCGGACGACTTCAGACACCTACCGACCCATGGACCCACAAACACTTGTGCAGGCCCCTGCGCCTTTCGCATCCCAAAAATCGCCCCGCGTCCCCGCACTGCAGTCCGCGACCGAGCGCGTGCAGGCGCAAATCTCGCATCTGCTGCATATCGAATCCTTTGCCGGCATGGTACTCATGCTGGCCGCAGCCGCAGCCCTGATCTGGGCCAACTCCGCTGCGGCGCCAAGCTACTTTGCGCTGTGGCATGCGCCCGTCGCGCTGACGCTGGGCCCATGGAGCTTCAGCACCGACCTGCATTTCATCGTCAACGATGTGCTGATGACGGTGTTCTTCCTGGTCGTGGGCATGGAGATCCGGCGCGAGCTGCACAACGGCGCGCTGGCCAGCCTTCGCCAGGCCAGCCTGCCGCTGATTGCCGCCATCGGTGGCGTGGCCGTGCCTGCGCTCATCTATACGGCCCTGGCGGGCAGCGACAGGGCGCTGCTCAACGGCTGGGCGATCCCGACGGCTACCGACATTGCGTTTGCCGTGGGCGTGCTGGCCTTGCTGGGCCGCAATATCCCGGGCGCGCTGCGCATCTTCCTGCTGGCCCTGGCCATCATCGACGACATCGTGGCCGTGCTCATCATTGCCTTCTTCTACTCGGGCGGCCTGCAGGCCATGGGCTTTGTGATTGCCGCAGCCGGCGTGCTGCTGGTGCTGCTGTTCAACCGCATGGGCATTACCGCCGCTCCCCTGTATGTGCTGCCCGGAGCCATTCTCTGGTTCGGCCTGCTCAAGACCGGCGCTCACCCCACCTTGGCGGGCGTAGTGCTGGGCCTGATGACGCCCGTGTTTGTACGCCCCGCCCCCATGCCGCTGCTGATCACGGCGCAGGCCGCCATGCGCAAGGCCGGCGAGCAGATGCTCAGCGGCCGGCCCGATCCGCAACACCTGCTGCAGAACCTGCGCACCGCCCAGCTTGCACAGCGCGACCTGCTGCCGCCAGCGCTGCGCCTGCCCATGATTCTTCACCCCTGGGTGGCTTTTGGCGTCATGCCCATTTTTGCGCTGGCCAACGCCGGCGTGCAGTTCTCGGGCATAGACCTGAGCGCGGCCGCACCGCAGACCACGGCCATGGCCGTGCTGGCGGCACTGGTGCTGGGCAAGCCTCTGGGCGTCTTCATCTGCACCTGGCTGGCCGTCAAGAGCGGGCTGTGCAGCCTGCCCGAAGGCCTGAACTGGCGCGGTGTGTTGCTGGTGGGTCTGCTGGCCGGCATCGGCTTCACCATGTCCATCTTTGTCGCCGGTCTGGCCTTTGAGGATGCCACCCTGCTGGGGGCGGCCAAGCTGGGCATTCTCGCGGGCTCGGCCATGGCCGCGATGCTGGGCCTGGGCTATGGCTTTGCGTTCCGCAAGCGTTTGCAGCGCAGCTAAAAATCTTTTACGAGCGGCCACTCGCGATGGGATGCACGACAGAAAAGGCCGTCCCAGATTTGGCGAGCTGTAGGTGACGGTTTGGGCGCCAAACTGGACGGCGACCGGGCCTGGTGCGTGGCTACAATGAGTTCACGCTCCGGCCTGAGATCCGCTGATCTGGAGCCGGCGCACTTTGCAGCCATGGCTGGCGCCCCGGGAGCGCTGACTGCATCCCAGGCCAGCCGTACAGGCCGTGCCTGATGGCATCGCCGGTACACCTGCACGCTCACGCTCTGCACACGGCAATCCCGCTCAATCTTCATCCGGGCAAGGCTTTGGTGGTTCCCGAAGTCGCGCCGGGCTTTGCCTTGGCTGGCCGAACCTGCCCTCTTTTGTCGCCAAGAAAATTCCAGGGAAAAAATGAAAAAATCAGTCGGCCATCTATATTCCGCCGCCGCGCTATTGCTCGCCAGCACCTTGGCAATGGCTCAGCCAGCGGAACTGCAGCGCAAAGCGCAAGCTGGCGATGCTCAGGCTCAGCTTGATCTCGGCCTGATGTATGAAGAAGGCCGTGGCGTGGCCCAGAGCGACGAGAAGGCCGCTCAATGGTTTCGCCTTGCCGCAGCGCAGGGCCATGCCCTGAGCCAGAGCAATCTGGGCTTGATGTATGACCGCGGCCGTGGCGTGCCACAGAACGACCAGGAGGCCGTCAAGTGGTATCGCCTCGCTGCAGCACAGGGTGATGCCAACGGCCAGTTCAATCTGGGTGTGATGT
>JAFAIY010000213.1 GCA_019236485.1 Comamonas sp.
CCGTGCCCCACATAAAAAATGCCAGCCGGCACGATACCGGCTGGCATTGCGTTTTTAAAGGCCTTCCCGGCCTTCTGCTCTCCATCAGGCTTTGCGGCGGCGCAGCAGCCAGGCCAGAATGCCCAGCACCACGAGCGCGCCCAGGGCCAGGCCCACGCGGGCCAGCGCCAGCAAGCTTTTGTCGACCCCGACCTCGGCCGTGTCGCGCAGCTGCGCCACCTGCTGCTCGCTCACCTTGGCCTCGGGATTGCCGTAGTTGCTCAGCAGATAGTTGCCCAGAGTCGTGATCTGGACATCGCTCAGCTCGTCGGCAAAGCCGGGCATCACGGAGTCCGTACCCACCCGCTGGATGCCGTGCAGCATGACCTGCACCAGATTGTTGCTGCTCGCATGGCCCAGCGTGGTGTTGTGGAACAGCGCCGGCAAGCCGTCGCCGTCGCTGCCCTGGCCCTGAGCCTGATGGCAGCTGGCGCAATGGCCGTCATACAGCTGCGCGCCCGTCATGGCGTTATGACTCTTGGGCAGGGCCGCGCCGCGCAGGCTGTCCAGATCGTCCCAGGCCCGGCCGAAGCTGTCGGCAGGCTGCGTGGCTTTTGCCTCGGCCACGGCGTGCACGGATTTGATATAGAGCGCAATGGCCTGCAGATCTTCGGGACTCAGATGCTTGAGGCTGTGGTCTATCGCCTCGACCATGGGACCGGCCGCAGAGCCCTTGCCGGGTACGGGCTGACCGCTCAGATAGCGCACCAGCTCCTCGCGTGTCCAGCCGGCGATGCCGCTCTTGGCATCCGAGCTGATATTGGGCGCATACCAGCCGCCCACTTCGGAGCCGCCCAGAAAGCGCTTGCCGTCCTCGGCCATCAGCGCATTGCGCGGGGTATGGCAGGTGGAGCAATGGGCCAGGCCCTGGGCCAGGTAGGCGCCGCGATTCCATTCGGGGCTTTGCGATGCATCGGCCCGGTAGGGCCTGGCATCGAGAAACACGGCGTTCCACAGGCTCAGCGAGGCGCGGATATTGAAGGGAAACGGCAGGTCGGTTTGCTGCGCCGGCGCCTTGTCCACGGGCTGCACGCCCTGCATGAAATAGGCATACAGGGCCGCGATGTCCTCATCCGAAGTCTTGGCATAGGCGGTATAGGGCATGGCCGGATAGAGATTCGCACCGTCCGCACGCCGGCCATGGCGCAGCGCATCGCTGAACTGCTGCAGGCTGTAGCTGCCGATGCCGTAAACCTTGGACGGCGTGATATTCGTCGAGTAGATCGCGCCCAGCGGGCTGGCCAGGGCCAGGCCGCCGGCCATGGGCTTGCCCCCGGGGGCTGTGTGGCAGGCCACGCAGTCGCCGGCGGTGGCCAGATAGCGGCCGCGCTCCAGATCGGCGCCATCGGCCGCCAGCACGGGGATGGCCGCTAGCACCGCCGCGGCCGCCCAGGCCGATTGCATCAAGGTCTTGGTCATGGTCGACATCCTTGGGCCTCAGTCCTTGGGCAGCCAGGACGGCACCAGGGGCTTCCAGCCCGCCTGGGTGTTGCTGCGCGCCGGCATGGCGGGGCCGCCGTTCTGAGCGATCAGATAGGCGCCGGTGCGCAAGGCCACGGCAATCCCATTGAGCGTGGAGTTGCAGGTCGCCGAGGTGGGCAGCACGCCGGTGGAGGCGAAAAACAGGTTTTCATGGTCCCAGGCGCGGCCATACTGGTCGCAGACCGAGAGCTTGCGGTCAGCCCCCAGGCTCAGGGTGCCGCAGATATGCTGGTTGTTGGCAAAGTCGTCATCCTTGCTGTAGCGCAGATTGCTGCCGCCCATGAGTTCCGCGATCTTCGCAAAGTCCTTCTGGGCCCGCCTGTGGCCCTTGAAGGTGTAGTCGTCAATGCTGTAATGGGTACGCGGCTTGGGCAGGCCCACGCTGTCCTTGTCGTCGGCGAGATCGATGCGGTGCCCGGGGTCGGGCAGCACTTCCAGCACGCTTTTGACATTCAGCTCGCGCGCGGCCGCATGGCGCAGCCGCTGGGCAAATTCCTTGCCGTAGACACCGGCCTTGAGCAGCGCACCGGTGCTGCCGTCCACGCGTGAGATGTTGGTGAAATCCAGCCGATAGGGCGCGTGCGCGTTGCGGAAAGCGCCGTCGCGCATGGTGTTGATGGAGACCGGGCTTTGCGGGCCGCGGCCCAGCCAGACATCCTCGTCGGCATCAAAGGTCAGCGAGGTGCTGGGGTGGTCCATCAGATGGCGCCCCACCATGTCGTTGTCGTTGGCGATGCCGTTCTTGAACTTCTCGCTCCTGGACAGCAGCAGCAGACGCGGCGACTCTATGCCGTTGGAGGCCACGATAAAGGTCTTGCCCGTCACGCGGTGCACGTTCTTGTCGGGGTCGTAGTAATTGGCCGCCACAATGCGGCCCTGCGCGTCATGCTCCAGCTGGAACACATTGGCGCGGACCTGCAGCTTCACGCCCACGGCCAGCGCCTGCTGCACGGCAATCCCGCCGTGGTACTGCGCATCGATGGGGCAGATGGGCTGGCAGCTGTTGTTGCCGCAGCAGGGCGGACGACTGTCGTAGCTGCGACTGTTGCGCGCCACGGTGTTGCCGACCACCGGAAAGACTCCGGCCAGCCTGTCGCGCACGCGCTGCATGGCATACGGCATGGCCACCTCCTCCATGGGGAAGGGTTTGCTGCGCGGAGAGCCGGTCTCGGTGGAGCCGGAGACGCCCATGATCTCCTCGGCCTCCTGGTAATAGGGCTCGAGATCGTCGTAGTCGAACGGCCAGTCCACGCCGACGCCGTACAGACTTTTGATCTTGAAATCGCTGGGCAGATTGCGCCAGGCATGAGCGGCCCAGTGCCAGCTGGTGCCTCCGACCTGGCGAATGTATTCGGCCTTGTAGGGATAGGGGCCGGCCTGCACCAGGTAATGGTTGTCTTCGGGGCTGTAGATGGGATGCGGCGCCGTATCTAGCGCCGGGTATGGCGAGATCCAGTCGCTGCGACGCGGCGAGTTGCGGAAGCGGCTCACGATTTCGCCGCGCGTGACATGGGCGCCGGCTTCCAGCATCAGCACCGAGGCGCCGGATCTGGCCAGCTTGGCGCCGATCACGCCGGCGCCGACGATGACATAGTCGGCAGAGAGTTTTGGGGCATCGGCCATGGGGATGGTGCTTCCTGGGCAAGGTTCTTCAGGGACTCAAGCCTGGACCAGCTGGCGCTGCAGATCGAAGGTCGTGGGATTGCTGGTCCAGCTGCCATAGACGCCATAGGCATAGGTTGGGGGCTTGAGCTTGTCGGCCACGGTCAGCGCGTTCAGCGCGAACTCATAGGCCACCACGCGGGCCCGGCTGCCGCTGCCCGCCACACCCAGATACCAGGCCTGCATCACCTGTGCGGGAATCGCGGCCAGTTCGGGCTTCTCGGCCTTCAGGCGCTCGTTGAGCTCTGCCAGCGGGATTTTTTCAGCTGCGACCCACTGCCACAGCGCCTGGGCCTGGGCGTCGAACTGCCCGTCCAGCGCCTGCAGGGCGGCCAGCATGCGAGCGCCCAGCCTGGCGCTCAGGTCCTCGCGCTCGGTCAGGTAAGTGGAAAGCGCCATGAAGCCGCCGGCATCGGCCGCAGCCGCCCGGCTCCAGGGCAGCAGCCGCACCGCGCCCGCTGCCACGGCAGCGCCCAGCAGATGGCGACGCTGCAGGCCGAAGTATGAAAGTTGGGGCATGGCGGTCATGGCGGGTGCTCGGTGAAATACACGCACAACACCCCCTATTGGCGGAGCGAAACTCCGCTCGCACCATAGGAAGGCGCTGTCTTCTTGACTTCCCGCACAGGCCGTAGCCGCGCCAGCGATTGACTACAAGCCCGCCCATGGCCTCAAACGGCCGGCCCCGCCGCCTCTCAGTCGGCCGTGTAGTCTATGGGGTCGTAAGCATGTTTGCGCCCCAGGGCTCCGGCCATGGCCAGCAGAAAGGCCAGCCCGCGTCTTACCTCGGGCTCCTTTGCCATGCGCAGCAGGCCGATCAGCGTGGGCGTCTCCTCCATGCGCTCCATCCTGGCGGCCGCCACGCGTGCCGCATTGCCGGCCGACCAGGCGGCGCCCACGCCCTCCTCGAAGGCCTTGGAGAGCTTTTCCACCATATAGGCATCGCTCATATCCACCACATCGGCCGTCACGGACAGCAGATCGACCACGCGGTTCAAACGCCGCCCCGCGAGCAGGGGCTCGAGCTTGGCCATGAGTTCGGCCAGTCCTTGCAAAGCGGCATCGTCCTGCAGCAGACCCGCCGCAGCGCCCAGGCCCGATTGGCCCTCGGTCACGGAAATATCGGAAACGCTATTCATCTCGAATCTCCTTTTGCATGAACATGGGAGCGTTCAGACCAGGGCCCGCGCCACGGCCCAGTACATGCCGCGGTTGAAACCCTTGCGCATCATTCCGCCTAGCTTGTTGGGCGGCGTGGGCTTGACGTCCACCCGGTAGTCGTACCACAGCGGCATGCCATCCTCGAGTCCCATCTGGGCGATGGCCACGACACGCCCGTCATAGGTATCCGAGGTGCGGCCGAAGCGGATCTGCGAAGCGATGTTGTTGACGACCACGGGCGACTGGTTGTGGCAGGAGCCGCCGGCCTTGCTGACCGGCAGGTCCACGGTGTCGCCAAGCACATAGACATGGCTCAGGCCCAGCACCTGCATGGTCTCGTGGTCCGTGGGCAGCCAGCCCTCGCCGTCCTCGGCGTGGGACAGGCCGCAGTCGCGCACCACCTGCACCGCGCGGATGGGCGGCGTGGCCATGAGGATGTCGAAGTTCTCGGCCTGCCCTTCCTCGGAGTAAGCGACCTTGGCGCCGGGATCGACATGGGACAGCGTGAAACCGCGCTGAAAACGGATGCCGCGCTGCTCGAACACCGTGGGCAGGATCTCGCAAGTGTCCTTCTGCAGGAACAGGCAGTTGCGCAGCAGCTGCGAGATCGTCGGGTAGGTGTAGACGATCTCCACCTTGTCGCGCACGCCGCGGCGGCGCAGCAGGTCGTCGAGCATCAGCGTGGTCTCTATGGGCGCGATGCCGCACTGGTGCGGCACATTGGGCGTCTTGGGAAAGGTCACGGTGACGAAGATCCGGCCTTTTTCTATGCGAGCCAGCTTGTCGGCCAGCTGGCGCGCCGGTGCATGCTGGTAGAAATGGTCGCCGCCTTCGGCCAGGCCTTCGATGCGCTCGGGCGAAGGCACGCAGCCCGTGGAAATCACCAGATGGTCGTAGCCAAAGCGCTTGCCGCTCTTGCAGCCCACGCTTTGGGCCGCAAAGTCGAAGCTCTCGACCTCCTCGACCTGGAAGTCGATCTCGGGCCGCAGCAGGCCGCGCTGCTTGCGCCGCAGCTCGTCGCGAAAAAAGGCGTTGAAGGCCACATACATGAACGCCGGCTTGTAGTAATGCCAGGGCGAGTTGGAGAGCATGGTGATGCGGACCTTGCCGGCCAGCAGCTCCGGATACAGCTTGGTGACCAGGTGATTGGCGGTCATGGTCCCACCAATCCCTCCGCCTATGATCAATATGTGATGCGCCATCCCTGCTACTCCTGTTTGCTTCAGTCGAACAACAGCCGGCGGCCCGGAGGCGCCGGCACGGATAAGCTTGCAATCTCAGTCGGGCCTGAGCGAGCGCCAGACCCCGTCCCACAGCGAATCGAAAAGCTGCTCTATGGGCGTTTCCACCAGTCCGTCCAGGCGCAGGCAGATCATGCGGATCGCGCCGCCATACATCAGGCTGGCCGCGACCATGGGATCCATTTCGCGGATCTCGCCATCGGCCATGCCCGCAAACACAAAGCCGCGCATGCGCACAAAGGCCGAAGCCGAACAGATCGCCTGTTCCTCGGGCAGAAACTCGCGATGGCGCGCATTGACCACAAAACCCATGGCCTCCGGTTCGGCCTCGGCCAGCCCGAACAGCATGCGCAGCACGGCTTCGCAGCGCTCGCGGTTGCTGGCCTGTCCCTCCTCGATCTCGTCGAGCAACACATTCATGCGCGCCAGCAGATGCCGGTACAGCTCGCGCGCAATGCCTTCCTTGTCGGCAAAGTGGTTGTAGAAGAAGCCGATAGACACCCCGGCTTCGGCGCATAAATCCTGGATCGAGGTATTGAAGAAGCCGTGCTGCACGAACAGCCTGAGCGCCACGCGCAGCGTCTGCACATGGCGCGAACCTGCATGAGGGAAGAAGGTCCAGGTCGCGTGTGGCACGGTCAAAAGTAGAACGAATCTTCATTCTATTTTTGCTGCGCATGCCGCGATTCGCTCCCAGGGCTTCCCCCGATGACAAGAACCGGCCAGCGCTTCCGGGAAAACAGGTGGCCCAGCACCCTGCCCCATACTTCAGGGTCAGGCCCCATCCGCCGCCGGCCCCGTATCACGCGCCCATGAAAAAGGCGGCCCTGGGGCCGCCTGCTTGTTCGAGCCTTGGCGCTCAGCTGCCCGCCACCTTCATGCGGTTGATCAGCATGGAGCCCACGGTCTTGGCGCCGTAGTTGTAGGCATCGGCGCCTATGGCCTCTATGCCCTTGAACATAGTCTTGAGATTGCCGGCGATCGTGATCTCGTGCACTGGGAAAGCGATCTCGCCGTTCTCCACCCAGAAGCCCGAGGCGCCGCGCGAATAGTCGCCGGTCACATAGTTCACGCC
>JAFAIY010000031.1 GCA_019236485.1 Comamonas sp.
GGTGGCCTTTTTGCTGGGTAATAAAAAAGTTGCGAAGCATCCCGAAACGAATTAAGAGAGGGAGGGAGGAGAAGCGCTCCGGGGGCTATCAATGGGTGAACCCAAGGGCTTCGCAACATCAAAATCGGCTCGTGCAGGCCTCTCGAATTCCCTGCACCTGTCTATCAGATGCGACACTGTTGCAGAAGTTCCAGCCCCTGTGGGTTTCGAATTTGTAACAGTTTGAGGGCGCCCTCTTTTTGCCTGTAGGCCAATCTTGATCATTGCTGCCAGAGTCGCACGAGGCGGCTCCGGCAGCGGTTTCAAACCGTGGAATCGGCGAATACGGCATGCCACAGCGCCAGCACCGCATCGCGCTGCGGCTGGGCCTGTTCGGGCGGCAGCTGGCCCGAGCGCTCGTCCAGGCGCGCCACGTGCTGCAGGCGGCGCAGCTCCCGGTAGGCCGCGGCCGCCGCATGGCCCACGCCGGCGGGCAGCAGGCCCGCCTCCTCGGCGCGCTGCAGCAGCGCGATATTGCCCACGTTGGCGATCAGCTCGCGATGGCTGGCCGACTCGGACAGCACCAGATACTGCACGGCAAACTCCACATCCACCATGCCGCCCGGGCTGTGCTTGACGTCGAACAGGCCGCTGCGCACGGGATGGGCGCTGCGCACCCGCTCGCGCATGGACTTGATCTCGGTGCGCAGCGCCGCCGCATCGCGCGGCGCGGTGATCACGGCCTCGCGCACGGCGTCGAAGCGCTCGCGCAGCTTCATGTCCGTGGGCGCCAGGCCCGGCGGCGGCGGAAAGTCGGGGCTGCCGAGCACAAAGCGCGCGCGCGTCATGGCCTGGTGCTCCCAGGTCCAGGCAGTATTGCTGCCGCGCTGCTGCTGGTAGTTGGCATAGGACTCGAAGCTGGTCACCAGCAGGCCCGAGTTGCCGTTGGGCCGCAGCGCGGTATCGATCTCGAACAGATCGCCCTCGCCGGTCTTCACGGTCAGCCAGTTGATGAGCTTGCGCACAAAAGCCGCATAGACCTCGGGCGCGCGCTCGTCGTCGTCGTCGAACACGAAGACGATGTCCAGATCGCTGCCGTAGCCGAGTTCCTTACCGCCCAGCTTGCCGTAACCGATGATGCCGAAGCGCGGCGATTCGCGGTGGCGGCTCTTGAGGCGGGACCAGCACCAGCGGGCGGTGACGCGCAGCACGCTGTCGGCCAGCGCGCTCAGATCGTCGGCCACCTGCTCCACGCTGATGCGGCCCTCGATGTCGCGCGCCAGGGTGCGGAAGACTTCCGCATGGTGGGCGCGGCGCAGCAGATTGAGCAGGGTCTCGTCGTCGTCCTCGCCCGTGGATCGCAGGGCCGCCAGGCGCAGCGTCAGCTCGTGCTCGAATTCCGCCGCCGCGAAGCGCTCCTTCAGGATGGCGTCGCTGGCCAGCTCGTCGATCACTCCCGGGTGCTGTTGCAGATAGCGTGCCGGCCAGCGGGCCGCGCCCAGCAGGTGCAGCAGCCGCTCATGGACCGCGGGACGTTCCAGCAGCAGCGCCAGATAGCTTTCGCGACGCAGCAGCGGCTCCAGCCACTGCAAAAAGCGCTTGGCGGCCTCTTCGGAGGCCTGGCGGCCTTCCACCCACTGGGCCGTGCGCTCCACCAGCCGGAACAGACGGGCCCGGGCTTCATCGCGCAGGCCCGTGATGCGCGTGTTGCTGCGCCAGTCGGCCACCTGGCCGGCCAGGGCCGGCGGCAGCAGCCCGATCAGGTCCTCGATTTCCTGCGGCGAAGGCGTGCTGCTCGAGGCCTTGGCCGAGCTGCACTTGCCGTTGCCGCATTGCTGGGTATCGCCGCCCAGCAGGGTGTCGAATTCCTGGGCCACCAGCTCGCGGTGCTCGTCGAACTGGTGCAGAAAGCTGCAGGTGTCGGCAAAGCCCATGGTGCGGGCGATCCACAGCAGATCGTCGTCGCGCGTGGGCAGCACATGGGTCTGCTGGTCGTCCAGATACTGGATGCGGTGCTCGACCTGGCGCAGGAACACATAGGCGCGGCTCAGGGCGTCGGCAATCTCGGCATGCATCAGATTGGCGCGCACCAGGCGCTGCAGCGCCTCCAGCGTGGGGCGGCGGCGCAGCTCGGGGAACTGGCCGCCACGCACCACCTGCAGCAGCTGGACTATGAATTCGATCTCGCGGATGCCGCCGCGCGAGAGCTTGACGTCGTTGGCGCGCTCGGGGTGGCCGGCGCTGCGCCTGGAGGCATGCTCGCGGATCTGGCGGTGCAGGCTGCGCAGCGCATCGAACACCGCATAGTCCAGATAGCGGCGGAACACAAACGGCAGGACCGCGCCGCGCAGCGCCTGCACATTGGGCGACTGCACGCAGTCATAGGGCGCGACCACGCGGCTCTTGAGCCAGGCAAAGCGCTCCCATTCGCGGCCATGGGTCTGCAGGTATTCCTCCAGCGAGGCCAGCGAGA
>JAFAIY010000047.1 GCA_019236485.1 Comamonas sp.
CAGCCCCAGCCGGCGCTGGACCTGCCGACCATGCGCGCCCATGCGGGTACGGCCGTGGCCATGCTCAAGCTGCTGGGCAATGAGGACCGCCTGCTGCTGCTGTGCCAGCTCTCGCAGCAGGAGCGCACCGTGGGCGAGCTCGAGCAGCTGACCGGCATCACCCAGCCCACGCTGTCGCAGCAGCTGGGCATTCTGCGCCGCGAAGGCCTGGTCGCCACGCGCCGCGAGGGCAAGTTCATCTGGTACCAGCTGTCCGACGCCCGGGCCCTGCAGCTGATGCAGGCCGTGTACCAGTTGTTCTGCGAACCGGCAGAACCCGCATAAGCCTTCTGCGGGCTGAGCTCCCCCTGAGCGCCCTAGCCGCGTCCCTCGGCCGCGGCTTCCGGCTCAGGAGCGGCTGGCAACGGCCTGCATATCCCGCAGATAGGTGCGCGAGGCCATCCAGAAGCACAGGGCCGAGAGCACGCTCATGCAGGGCATTACCGACAACGCCGTGGACAGGCCCCAGAGATCCGAAATCCAGCCGCCCACAAACGGGCCTATGGCGAGTCCGAACAGGTTCTGGAACAGCGCCAGCACCGCGCCGCCGGTGGAGCGCAGCGCGGGATGGGTGACGTCCAGCACCGTGCTGGTCACGGCCCCCACGGCGCAGGACATGAGCAGGCTGCCCAGGAGAATCCCTATGAAGCGCGCGTTCGCGTCCAGCGGCGCCAGGAACGCATAGCCGAAGACCGCGCAGGTCAGCAGGGTCAGCACGCACATCAGATACAGCTTGTTGACGGCATGGCGGCGGCTCACCCGGTCCGCCACAAAGCTCCAGAGCACGGCCCCGATGGCGCCGCAAAGCACGGCCGCGGCCGCATGCTTGGCCGCGGCCGTGACATCCATGCCGTAGTAGCGGTTGAAGTAGCTCGGGGTCCAGGCCCAGATGCTGGACATGACGATCAGCTGCAGCGAACCCGCGAGGCTGGCCCAGAGCAGGGTCGGGCCGCTGGTCAGCATGCGGTACAGGCGCAGCGGGCCGCGCGCCACCTCGGTGCCGGTCCTGGCCGCGAGCTCCAGGGGCTTGGTCTTGTAGTCGGGCACCAGCGCAAACAGGATGGCGATCAAAAGCCCGGGCACGCCCACCACGCCAAAGGCCGCGCGCCAGCCCCAGTGGTCCGAGATCACTCCGCCCAGCACCACGCCGAGCACCGAGCCCAGCGAGCCCGCGGCAAAGAAAGCTCCGAGCAAGGTGGAATGCAGGCGCTTGGGAAACAGCGCGTTGACCAGCGCCGCCCCCACCGAGCCATAGCCGGTCTCCCCCAGGCCCACCACGGCGCGCGCCGCAAACAGCTGCGAGTAATTGCGCGTGAACATGCAGGCAATGGTCGCAAAGCTCCAGATCGAGGCCATTAGCACCACGCTTTTGACGCGGCCGTAGCGGTCGGCAAGCAGAGCCACGGGCAGACTGCCCAGGGCCACGACAATGGAAATAATGGAAACCAGAGCTCCCAGCTGTTTATCGGAAACTTCCCACTCCTCTTTGATATGCGGAAATAGGGAAACAATAATCTGCCTGTCTATATAATCCGACAGCATCAGTAAAAACAACATGAAGAAAGCAAACCAGGCTTTCTTTCTGCTTATGCCGCTAGCCTCATCCGGGCCGCTGCCGTCCAACGAGAACCTATCCATCGCTTGTCTCCAACTCTATTTATCTGCATCAAATCCCAGGCAGATAATAAGAAACAGGCCGGCAGTTTTTTCCCATTGAGCGACATTTCTTTCACTTTTTACGCCACCAAGGGGTAAGACCGGAGAAGGAAATCCCCAGCCTCAGCTGTCGCCATTTTGATTGCAGATTTAAATTTTCAGCATTCAAATTTCTTCGACCGGATATATTCCGATCGAAGAGCCATAAAAAATGCCTGCATCGGTTTTTCCGTTGCAGGCATTTTGCATATGCATCCCGGTTTATTTCAGCTCAACCGCTTCACAGGGGCTTGCGCAGGAATCCTTGATTGGCTCCATTGCGGTTAGGCGCAAAACCGTTCTTTTGCAGCGTCTCTTCGGCTGTTTCGTAGAAAACACCGATCTGCATGATTTCGCGCGGCTGCTGGGCCGTGGCGATGGGGCGACCGAACGCGCCGGCAATGCGCACCAGCTGCTTGATCTGCTCCACCGAGCTCATCTTGCCCGTGCGCTGCTGGTTCCACAGCACGTCCTCGATGCCGCAGCGCACATGCAGGCCCAGGGCGATGCCGATCATATTGACGGGCAGCACATTGAGCACCGAGCTCTCCACCGTGACCACGGCGCCGTCGGGCACGGCGCGCAGCATATTGGCCAGGTTGAAGATATTCGCCTGGTCCATGCCGCCGCTGATGGCCACCCAGTTCATGACCAGTGGGCCCTTGTAGACGCCACGGCGGATCATGCGCTCTATGGTCTCGAAACTGTTGATGTTATAGACCTGAAACTCACTCTGGATGCCGGCCGCGGACAGGCGGCGGATATGCTCCTCGACAAAGCTGGGGTTCGAGGGGACGATCATGTCCTTGTAGGTCTTGTGCAGATGCGGGAAGCCGCGCGAGACGCCGCGGAAATCGTCCTCGCCAGCATGCTCGGTCACATTCATCTGCGTGGTGTTTACGGTCACCGTCACCTGATCGGGCCTGGGCGTGAGTTCGGCCAGCATATGGCGGGTGTCGTCGGAGAGCCATTTGGCCTC
This sequence comes from Comamonas sp., assembly GCA_019236485.1. GTDB lineage: Bacteria > Pseudomonadota > Gammaproteobacteria > Burkholderiales > Burkholderiaceae_C > Comamonas. Next base: position 2,714 of record JAFAIY010000047.1, read on the forward strand.
GCCATCCGGGCCTTCGGGAGCGAAGCTGATAGAGCCGCCCACCTGGATGATCATCTCGGGCACGCGCTCGCGCACACCGGCGATCAGTTCATTGAACTTGGACAGGCGCTTGCTGCCCTTGCCGTCGTCTTCGCGCACATGCAGGTGCAACACGGTGGCGCCGGCCTCATAGCAGTCCACGGCCTTCTGGATCTGCTCTTCCATGGTCACCGGAATGTCCTCGGGAAAGTCCGAGGGAATCCAGCCCGGCGCATAGGGCGCAGCGGTGATGATCAGCGGCTGCTGGTTCTCGGGATACAGGTGGCCGTCAAGAAAGTTCATATTGAGTGTCTCCGGTTTGAACTCGAAACATCGGGGCGGATGCATCCCCGATTCCTGAAACCCAGTATCAAACGCAGTCTCGCGGAGCACTTTGCATTTCAGGACAGGCTCTTTCTAATACGCGACAACGGGCGCGGGACCCGGCGGCCGGCCCACGGCAGGCGACTCCAGGAGCAGCAGCCAGCCAGTTGACCACGGGTTTCTGCCAGGGCCCCTCAGTCACCAAATGCCAAGTCGCAGGCATGAAGCGTCAAGTGCTGTCGGCGGCGGCGTTTCATCATGACCCCGTGCCTTCCAACACCCCGGCACAAGCAAGCCCGGGCGCATGTCGGGGGGCGGATCGCCCGATCCGGCCCGACCCGATGGCCTTATCCCAGGCGGAGGCCGGCCATCATGAAATTCAAAACAGCACAGGAGACATTTATGACAACCGTTGTGAAATTCCACGAAATCGGCGGCCCCGAAGTCATGCGCTTCGAGAAGTCCGAAGTCGGCAATCCCGGCCCCGGCCAGGTGCGGCTGCGCCATGTGGCGGTCGGCCTGAATTTTGCCGACACCTACTTTCGCAGCGGCGTCTATCCGGTGCCGCTGCCCAGCGGCCTGGGCAACGAGGCCTCGGGCGTGATCGAGGCCGTGGGCGCCGGTGTCGAACATCTGAAGGTCGGCGATCGCGTCACCTATACGGGCTTTACCAATACCCTGGGCGCCTACAGCACCGAACGCCTGATCGACGCCGCGCCGCTGATCCGCCTGCCCGATGCCATCAGCTGCGAACAGGCCGCCGCCATGACCATGCGCGGTCTCTCGGCCTCCTATCTGTGCCGCAAGATCTACCCCTTCCAGCAGGGCGAGACCATTCTGCTGCACGCGGCCGCTGGCGGCGTGGGCCTCATCGTCTCGCAATGGGCCAAGCTGCTGGGCCTGAAGGTGATAGGCACGGTCTCCAGCGAAGCCAAGGCCGAGGTCGCGCGCGCCCATGGCTGCGACGAAATCATCTACTACAGCCGTGAGGACGTCGCCGCGCGCGTGCGCGAACTCACCGACGGCAAGGGCGTGTCCGTGGTCTTTGACAGCGTGGGCAAGGACACTTTCATGGGCTCGCTGGACTCGCTCAAGCGCCGCGGCCTGCTGGTCTGCGTGGGCACGGCCTCCGGCAAGATCCCGCCTTTCGACCCGGCCATCCTGGCGCGCAAGGGCTCGGCCTATATCACGCGTCCCGGCCTGGCCGACTACATTGCCGATCCCGCCGAGAAGAAGCAGCTCGTGGACGAGCTCTTCGGCCATGTGGCCGCGGGCCGCATCCGCATCGAGATCAACCAGCGCTACGAGCTCGAGGACGCGGTCCAGGCCCACCGCGATCTCGAGGGCCGCAAGACCACGGGCTCCTCCATCTTCGTCATCTGATAGACGCAGCCCTCAGGAGCCAATATGCAACACCTCATGCACAAGCTGCGTGCCTGCGCCGCCGTTCTGTGCCTGGGCCTGGCAAGCGCCGCGGTCCAGGCCCAGGAATGGCCCAGCAAACCCATACGCCTGGTGGTCCCGGCCCCTCCCGGAGGCATCTCCGACGGGGTCGCCCGCCTGGTCGCCGACCATCTGCAGAACAACCTGGGCCAGCCCGTCATCGTGGACAACAAGCCCGGGGGCTCGGCCGTGATCGCCGAGCGCGCCGTGATGAATGCGCCAGCCGACTGGCACACCATGATGGTCGCGCCGTCCAGCATCTGGACGGACTTTCCGCTCACCGTGAAGACGCCGTTCGACGTGCACAAGACCTTCACCTATGTGGCGGACGTGGCCAGCATGGTCCACATCCTGGTGGCCAACCCCAGCTTTCCGCCGAGCAAGATCCAGGAAGTGCTCGACCATGCGCGCCAGAGCAAGACGCCCATCAATATCGCCAACCTGAGCCCGGGCACGCGCTCGGACCTGCTGGGCGAGCTGCTGAGCGAGAAAAGCGGCCGCAAGATCACCACCGTGCCCTACAAGGGCTCGGCGCCGGCCATGGTCGACCTGCTGGGCAACCAGGTCCAGCTCACCTTCGAGGTGGTCACCAATGCCGCGCCCCTGATCAAGGCCGGCAAGCTCAAGGCCATAGGCGTGGTCTCGCCGACCCGCTCGCGCCTGCTGCCCGAGGTCCCGAGCTTTGCGGAGCAGAACATGCCCGACTTCGTGAT